>NZ_JANSHW010000424.1:0-8686 GCF_047461815.1 Synechococcus sp. R6-10 | reverse complement strand
CCCACCGAGTCGTAGAAGACAAAGGGGCGACCACGATTCAACTCCGATTCCCGCGTGGTGATATCCGACTCGTAGATGGTAAATCCCTGCGGGTAGGCCCCACTGGGGCGACCGATGATGCGCCGCGACTCGCGGATATAAGGGTACTTGGAGAGGCCGCTGGCAGTTCCCATGGGGGTATTGGGCCCCCGTAGGTAGGCATAGCGCAAGTAGAAGTCTTTTTGAAAGTTGGGATCCTCCTGTTGCAGGAGAAAATCCGTCCTTCCCGCCACCAGCCAGTAGAAAAAGCCCTTAGCATGCTGCTCAGCTCGCCGCAGGGCTTCCACCCGCAGGCCCCCCATCCAGCCGCCCGGCTGCAGTTGGCCTGAGGCCTGCAGTTGCTCGTGGGTAAGGATGAGGTTCATCTCCGGGCCGGTGATGCGCCAGTCGTTGCCCCAGGTCCAGTTCTGCATGGATTGATCCCCCACCCGGATGGCCTCTTCCCCAAAGCCAAACACCTGTCCCCGGATGCGGCGGTAGGTAAAGACCAGGCCAAAGTTAAAGCGCGGCTGTTCAAAGCTGTAGTAGGGACCGTGCAGTGGGTCATTGTAGAACTCGGGCTTGATGGGGACTTGGGGCACAGCAGAGCGCTCCAGGACAAAGGTGTAGGTGAAGCCCTGGGTACAGTAGGGATCCACGTAGGGCTTGGAGCTGGGTTCCCAGCGGCTTTGGCCATCGGTTCCCAGGCGGTAGGGCACCCGCGCCAAGGGCAGCAGCTCGCCGGTTTCAGTAGCGTCGATCACCACCCAGGGCAGGGTTTTGTCTTGGCGTTCTGGCGGCGGCTCAAAGCGCAGGATCTCCTTGTCCCAGTCCTCGGTGGGTTCTAGACGATAAAAATCGAGAAAGTAGCTGGAGAGATCCCCTCGATTCTCTGGCTGGACGCCGGCGTGTTTGGGGATGTTGCGGATGGCCTGCACGCTGCGGATTTGGTAATCCGCAATCTCCAAGTCTTTGACCACCGTCTCCGTAAATAGCCGCAACTGCCCCGACTGCAGATAGGGATCCAACATCTCCCGAATCACCTGGTGGCCCACCTGCGGGGAAAAGCAGAGCACGCTTACCCAGCACTTGCCGGGGTTGGGATCGCCGCCGTATTTTTCCCGTACCCGCCGGCGAAACTCGCTGTAGCCCCTGGGGAAGATGTCGTTTTCTCGCTGCAGGGGTCGCTCGTCCAAAGCCGAGACTCCCTGGGCGCTCACCTGCCCCCCAATCCAATCGCTGATCTCCGTCATGCACACCTGCCGGCCCAGTTGCAGCGCGTCATAGGCCGCCGCCACCCCCCCCAGCCCACCCCCCGCGATGAAAATCTCACAGGGGATCCGGGTTTCCGGCAAGGGCTGGGCCAGAGCCGCTCCGGCGCCCAGGATCCCTGCTCCCAAGGCTACCCTGCTCCACCCCGGAAGGTTAACCTGAAGTTTCATCGAATGAGCCTCTCCCCACCCACGCTCTGGCTTGGCCTTTTGGACTTTCCGGCAACCTCTATCATGGGAGAAAGCCTTGGGGATGCTCATGCCGGATTCCACCTTTGTCATCACCACCCCCATCTACTACGTCAACGCCGCTCCCCACATCGGCAGCGCCTACACCACCCTGGTGGCGGATGCCATCGCCCGTTACCATCGCCTGCGGGGCAAGGATGTGCTGATGGTGACGGGAACCGACGAGCACGGCCAGAAGATCCAGCGTACCGCCGAAGAACGGGGCGTTCCGCCGCAGCAGCACTGTGATGAGTTTTCTGCCGAGTTTGCGAAACTGTGGCACCTACTCCACATCCGCCACGACCGCTTCATCCGCACCACGGATCCCCGCCACAAGGCCATTGTGCGGGAGTTTTTTCAGCGGGTCTGGGATCAGGGGGATATTTTCGTTGGGCGGCAGCAGGGGTGGTACTGCGTTGCCTGCGAAGAGTTTAAAGACGAGGCGGAGCTGCTAGAAGGTGGGTTTTGCCCTCTGCACCCCACCAAGAAAGTGGAGTGGAAAGATGAAGAAAACTACTTTTTTCGCCTCTCCCGCTACCAGGAAAAGCTGGAAGCCCTGTATGCGGAGCACCCGGAGTTTATCCAACCAGAAAGCCGCCGCAATGAGGTGATTAACTTTGTCAAGCAGGGCCTGCGGGACTTTTCCATCTCTCGCCCTAGTGTCTCCTGGGGGATCCCCTTCCCGGCAGATCCCGGCCAAACCCTTTATGTTTGGTTTGATGCCCTCATCAACTACATCAGTGCCGCTCTGGATCCTGACGACGAGCCCACCTTGGCAAATGCCCTACGCCGCTACTGGCCTGCGGATGTGCACCTGGTGGGCAAGGACATCGTCCGCTTTCATGCCATCTACTGGCCGGCCATGCTCATGTCCGCAGGTCTGCCCCTGCCCAAGCAGGTGTTTGGCCACGGCTTTCTCACCAAAGATGGCCTCAAGATGAGCAAAAGCTTGGGGAACACGGTGGATCCCTTTGAGCTGGTGCAGCAATACGGCGCCGATGCCGTGCGCTACTACTTCCTGACGGAAATCGAGCTGGGCAAGGATGGCGATTTCAGCGAGGGCCGCTTCGTTGACGTGCTCAACGCCGATCTGGCCAACGACCTGGGCAATCTGCTCAACCGCACCCTCAACATGCTCAGGAAATATCAATCCGACTACCGCGTTCCCGCCGTCGGGATCCCTGCAGATCACCCCCTCAAAACCCTGGCCGAGCGCCTTGCCCCGGCAGTGGCCGACGCCTACGAGCGGCTGGATCCCAGCTCTGCTGCCCGCAAAGCCCTCAGCTTAGCCCAGGCCAGCAACAAATACCTTGATGAGCAGGCTCCTTGGACGCTGCACAAGCAAGGGCAAAACGAACGGGTGGCCCAGATCCTCTATGCCGTTCTGGAAAGCGTGCGCTGGGTGGCAGTGCTGCTCTCGCCCCTCATTCCCGCTCTCAGCCTCAAGATCCTGCAGCAACTGGGGTTCTCCCTCACCGACATCACGCAACTGCGCTGGGATCCCGATGCGACTTGGGGCCAGCTTCCCCCCGGGCAAGAGCCCCAGCCTCCTACGCCTGTCTTTCAGAAGATCCTGAGGAACGCCTAGGGATTGGCGATGTCCGGTCGGGAAGATTGGGCAGCGGCTTGGGATCCCTCTGGTGTGGCTCCGCCGGCAAAAGGGCGGTCACCTCCCAGGGGAAGTGTTGATGAAGCAGCGGAGAAAGAACGGTTGGATGGGTCGGATGGGCGCAGCCGCGGGTTGTGAATCGCGCCAGTGGTGGGGGGCACTTCGCCGGACAGCGTCTGCCAGGCTGCCCGTACCCCTGCCCAAAAGCTGCGGATATTGACTTGGGCGCCCTGGGCTTGGGTGCGTGCTCCTTCGATGGAGCGGTTGACCTGCTTCACCACCTGCCCGGCCCCTTTCACCCCTTCGTCGAGGCTGTCGGCAATCTCGCTCACTTCCAGGCTGGTCAGGCGCAGGGCTTCCAGTGTGGGCGGCAATTCCCGCAGCAGCGTGTCGAAAAAGCGCTCCACGCTCTGGGCAGCTCGACCCAGTTGAATGACGGCAGGTAGTAGGGTCAGGATCACTGCCAAAATGCCCACTGCTACCAGGCCTACCGAGAGGCCGAGCCAAAAGACCGGGTCGTTCATCCCGCCGCCTCCTCCCCATCCCGAGCTTCTAGGTCAGCTTCTTCCCCGCCAAAGGGACGCGAGTTCTGGGCTTGGAGCAGCTCCCTTCGCTTCTGCAACATGGCTTCTTTGCCCACCGCCACTGCCTGCTGCAGCCGCAGCAGAGCCTCATCCAAACTGCGTTGGGCAGCGTCGAACAACTTTTCCGATTGATATTGCAGACTGCTGGTCACATCTTCTGCCACCTCTGGCAGGGCCTCTGCCGATTTCTTCAGCAGTCGCCGCGTCTCCCGTCCGCTGCGGGGAGCCAAGAGCAGGCCGATGGCGGTGCCCACAGCAGTTCCCAGCAACAGCCCACCAATAAACGCGCCAGTCCGGTTTTCAGCCATGCTTTGCCAGAGTTGAGTTGGATACGGGTGGCCCCGAAACCAGACTACCTTAAGATCTCGCGGGATCGGCGGGCTTGCCGCGCGCCGGGTCAACTGTTCCTAGAGAATCCGCAGGGGATCCACATCCAGGCTGACGCGGATCCCTTGGGGGGGATGGCCAATGGCGGCCTGGATCTGCGCAGCCAGCTTCGGGCGATCCCAATCTTGGTCGGGCAGTTGCTTCAGCAGGATCTGCCAGCGGTAGCGTCCGGCAACCCGCTCCACCTGAGCTGGCCCCGGCCCCAACACCTCTGCCGGGATCCCCTGTAGGCGTTCGGCCACCCGATGGCAATAACGCTCCAGGGCTTCCAGGCGGGTGCTGCTCAAGCGGATCAAAATCAAAGCTCGGTGGGGAGGATAGCCCCCCTCTCGCCGTTGTTGCAGTTCTGCC
This sequence comes from Synechococcus sp. R6-10, assembly GCF_047461815.1. Taxonomy (NCBI): domain Bacteria; kingdom Bacillati; phylum Cyanobacteriota; class Cyanophyceae; order Synechococcales; family Synechococcaceae; genus Synechococcus; species Synechococcus sp. R6-10. Next base: position 4,238 of record NZ_JANSHW010000424.1, on the reverse strand, counting down.
CGCAAGAAGCCCTCGTAATCTTGGGCCAGCACCGCCCTCAAAATTGGGTGCTCCGGCAGATAGGTCTGGATAATCGCCTGTCCTGGCAGGGATCCCCGGCCCGAGCGCCCTGCCACCTGGGTGAGCAGTTGAAAGCTGCGCTCGCCGGCGCGATAGTCGGCTTGGTGCAACAGCCCATCGGCGGCCATCACGCCCACCAAGGTCACCTGGGGAATGTCCAACCCTTTGGTGAGCATTTGCGTGCCCACCAACACCTGGGCCTTGCCGCTGCGAAACTGCTCCAGCAAATCGCGATGGGATCCCTTGCGGCGGGTGGCGTCGCTGTCGTAGCGCAAAATCGAGAGCTGGGGCCAATGCTGGTGCAGCACTTCCACCACTTTTTGGGTGCCGGTGCCGAAGTGCTTCAGGTAGGGGGATCCACAGGCGGGGCAGCGCTGCGGATGGGGTTGGCGGGCGCCGCAGTAGTGGCAGCGCAGTTCCTGCCCGCCGAGATGGGCCAGATGAAAGGTGAGAGAAACATCACAATGCTCGCAGGTGAGGACAAACCCGCAGCTACGGCACAAGACGAAGGTGCTGTGGCCGCGGCGGGGGACAAAGAGAATGGCCTGTTCCCCTCTGTCCAGCGTCCGCTGCAGGGCCTGGTGTAGACGGCGGCTGAGGATGCTGCGGTTGCCGGCTTGGAGCTCCTGGCGCATGTCCACCAGCTCCAGTTGGGGCAGGGTGGCCGGGATCCCAGCTTGGGGGATGCGCTGCGGCAGGGCCAGCCGGATCCACCGCTGCGGATCCTGCAGATGGGCGGCATAGGTTTCCACCGCTGGGGTTGCACTGCCCAGGACCAGGGGACAACCGGCCAGCTCGGCCCGCCACTCGGCCACCTGACGGGCGTGGTAGCAGGGCTGGGGCTGATCCTGCTTGAAGCTGTCGTCGTGCTCTTCGTCCAAGACGATCAGGCCCAGCTTGGACAAGGGGGCAAACACCGCCGAGCGGGTGCCGATCACCACTTGGGGGGTGGAGGACAGCATCTGCCGCCAGGTGTCGTAGCGCTCGCCTTCCGAGAGGCCGCTGTGGTAGGCCCACACCTGGGATCCCAGCCGCGCCCGAAACCGATCCATCAGTTGCGGGGTAAGGCCGATCTCGGGCACCAGCACCAGCGCCGACCGTCCTTGCTGCAGCACCTGGGCGATCACCTGCAGGTACACTTCCGTTTTCCCAGAACCGGTGACCCCGTGCAGTAAAAACCGCTGGAACCGGCCCAAAGCTTGCCGGATCGCCTCTACCGCCTGGGCCTGGGCGGCCGTCAAGGGCCTGGGCGGATCCCGCCACCCCGGCAGGCTGGCATCTCCCAGCCGCAGCAGTGGGCGCTCGTAGAGGTGGACACGGCCTTTGCGGGCCAACCCCTGCAGAACCGCTCGGCTCACTCCTGCCAGGCGCTCCCACTCGGCGAGCAGCAGCTCTCCCCCCTTCTGCTTGAGGATCTGCAGCGCCTTCTGCTGAGGGAGGCTCAGCCCCTCTGGGGAGTCGTCGGCCAGACTGGCGGCCAGCTGGGTTTTCACCCTGCCCCCCTGTTGCTCCTGCCAAAAGCTCTCCACCCAACCCCGTCGCTGCAGTTCCCGCAGGGCGAGGGCGGCAGTGGGCACCTGCTGTTGCACATAGCGCCAAGACAGCTCTCCCCCTTTGGCCTGAAGCAGCTGCAGCAGGGTTTGGGCAGCCGGCGAACATTCCTCCCCTTCGGCAGGGAGCCTGAGCAAGCGGACACGCCGCTGAGAACGGCTGAGCAAGCCGGGGGGCAATACCGTGCGCACCACCTGGGCCAGAGGGGTGAGGTAATAGTCGGCCACCCGCTGCAGCAGGGGCCAGAATTCTTTGGGCAGGATCCCTTTGGCCACCACCGCCTCGATCTCCCGCACCGACTGCGGATCCACCCCTGCCGGCAGCTCGGAGCGCCAACCCAAGGCCACTGCCCCCGCCATTTGCTGACCAAAGGGTACGCTGAGCAGGTCGCCCGCTTCTGGCGCGGATCCCTCTGGCACACGATAGGTAAAGCAACCCCCCAAATGGGGATGATCCACCCACACTTCCAGCCAGCGGGGAGGCACAGGCTGCAACACGGGATCCCTCACGGACGGGGCAGAAACCTCGGCAGATCGACCGCCCGCTTGCTTGCCCGAGACGGTAGAGGTTGGGCCAGGGGCTGAATTGTAGGCTTGGCAGCAGGGGTTGGAGACAGAGCCTGGCCAAGGGACTCTGTTCGCGTGAGGGCGCTGGAGGTATCGGCCCGAGGTGGGACATCCAAGCCTTTGCGTTCCAAAGCCGCCTTCAAGCTCAGCACATGCATCTGCTGCTGCTCGTATTTTTCTCGGAGAGAGCGGTTTTCTTCCCACAGGGCAGCACGCTCCCCTTGCAGGGCTTTGATCTGCTCTGCTTGCTTCTCCAGTTGCGTGGACAAGGTTGCAATTTCTTCTTGCAGATGGAGAATGGTTGCCTGCGCAGAGCGCAACTGTGGCTGCCAGTCGGGTTGGGCGGCCAACTGCTCCAAGGCAGCCTGCAACTGCCGCTCCATGGCGGAGAGATGCTGCTGGGCTTGGGCGTACTGTTCCTGCAGATGGCGGTGCTCTTGCTGCCAACGGGTAACTTCCGCCTGGGCTTGAGAGAGGGCCACTTGCAGCGCTTCGGCCTGGGCCTGCCACTGCTGTTGAAGCTGTTGCTGCTCCCGGGATCCCTGGCGCAGATGCTCCTGCTGAGCTTGCAAAGCCGCCAATTGAGCTTGGGCTTCGGCCAGGGCTGCTTCTAGCTCTTGCCGTTGTTCCCGCCAGCGCTGCTCGGCCTCGGCTTCCGTCTCGGCATAGCCCGCCAAACGGGCCTCGAGGTGTTCCCGTTGCTCCTGCCAGGCTGCCTGTTGGTCGCTGTACAAAGCCCGCAGGCTGCTCAGCTCCGCCTGAGTTTCGGCAATTTGAGTGCGGGCCAGAGAAAGCTCTGCCTTAAAGCGTTGCAGCATTTCCACCCGCTTTTCCGCCACATCCTGGGCTTCCAGCAGAGAGGCCTGCAGCTCCTGCTGGCGCTGTTCCCATTGACGGCGCTCCTGAGCGTGGGCCAAGCGTAGCTGCTCAATCTGCTCCTGCAGGGCCTCGATATCCTGCCGCTGCCGTTCATTTAAGCGTTGCCGAGCAGCAAGCTGAGCTTCCTGATCCGAGATCTGGACTTTCTGAGCCGCCAAAGTCTGCTGCAACTGTTGCAAGAGATGCTCCCGCTCCTGCAGCGCCTTCTCTTGTTCGGCCACCTTCTGGTGCAAAGCCTGCAGTTGTTCCTGAAGAACTCGCCGCTCTTGGAGCTCGGCTTCGGCTTTGAGCAGACGGTTCTCCAATTCCTGGCGCTGCCTCAGGGCCAAATGGCGCTCCGTGCTGGGATCCGGTTCGGATGCTGAACAGCCCGCATGAGTCTCTGAAAGGATGGGATCCGAGTCACCTGAAGAGGGAGCACGCATAGATTGAAGGAGAGATGAAGAAGCGGGAGCAAATGATAAAGTTCCCTGCAGTATAGAGAGATTTTTGGGCGGGTTCAAGCCAGAAGGGTGATCTTGTAAAATCTCCTGCTGCTCCGCACGGCGCGGAGTGCTATCGGCCTGTTTTGGCCGCGCTCTTGCTTCTGAGGTTCCCAAATCCCCGGACTGGGCAGAAGGGCTTGGCTTACTTTTTTTCGGCCGCGAGGCCCGATCCCGACCGGAAGAGGTCTCCCCTTGCTTGGGCGTGCTCTGAGAGTCTGCCACCTTGCCCCCTTTCATCGCCCACAACACCCACCCCCGCCATCACGGACAGATGGCCCCACCATTCTAAACTGAGTCTAAATCTAAATCGACTCGGTCTCAATCCAAGCGTCTCTGCTGAGTGTAGAGGAGTCCCGCCCGTGCTCGGAGCTCCTGGCAGACGCAGGTCGGCCTCATCGTTGCAGGGGCAAATGCGAGGACTCGCTTCCACTGGCCCGAACAGGGCAGCCAGCGAGCCTGCGGAAAACCGTCTTATCTTTGTCCTTCATTTTGCGATACTGCTAGGGGTGATGTTGAGAATGACCGCACGATGGCGATGCAAAATGGAGCCAGGGATCCGCTTCAACTTCCTCAACAGCAGACGGGCTCGGCGGGATCCCAGTTGAACCTTGCCTGTTCTGCCCCCTGTGGCCTACTGTTGAGCCTGCTCTGGGCTGTCCCTGCTCTTGCTCAGCCAGAAGCTCCCAGCTCCGCTGCC
>NZ_JANSHW010000423.1:0-657 GCF_047461815.1 Synechococcus sp. R6-10 | reverse complement strand
ACCCGCGTTATCCCACACCACGACCTCTACCCCTAACGCACGCCATTCCGACAACGCCGCCACTGCCGCCTCCTTCCCCAAACGCGCCGACCAACGCCACCACACCTCACCCGACAACGGGTCAACGGCTACCTGCAAGTACCGCCACTCGTACGAACGCTCCACTCGCTGACACAACCTGACCCCACGCACCGTCCAACGCCGACGCACCTGACCGATGAGCCCAACGCGCATCTCGTCCACAAACACCACCCGCTGCCCTAAGCGCACCCCCTGCGCCGTCAACGCCTCGCCAAACCCCCTTTTTTCCACTGCGCCTGTAGCGCAGCGTCCGCACGCACCGCCATCGGACGCGGTACCTTGCGCCGAAACCCCAGCCGATGGAAGAGCCGTTGCACCTGACGCTCCGACAGCTCCACGCCCAGTGTCTCGCGACACCACGCGGCTGCCTCGCGGAGCGTGCGAAAGCCTTGCGTAGCGGCGTGCTGGAGGAGCTGTGCCTGCTGGTCGGGGGTCAACCATGAACGCGGCGTGGCTCGGTTGCCCCCGCGTGTGCGACGGGTGAGTTCATCCAGCCCGCCTGTGCGATACCAAGTGAGCCACTTGTGAATGGACATTCGCGAGACGCCCACGATGAGGGCGACTTGTCGGGTGGGT
>NZ_JANSHW010000422.1:0-2048 GCF_047461815.1 Synechococcus sp. R6-10 | reverse complement strand
GAGCATCAGCAGGGGACGGCCCCCGTGAATTGACCAGTAGAGAAAACCCAGTAGGCTGGCCATAAACAAAGATTCGCTGTAGCCCACGACCAGGTAAAAGCTGGTGGGATAAAAGAAGATGAGCAAACTGGCCAAAATTTGCCAGAGGGGGGGAATTTGCCACCTGCGGTAAAGCAGGAAAAGGTAAACCCACATCAGCCAGCAAAAGAGCTGGGCGGTGAGGTAGAGCCCCAGTTCAGGGTCAACTCCCACAAGGTGACTGATTGCGGCCACTGCCAGGGGATAGCCGGGGAAAAAAGCTACGTTGCTCTGCTCGTAGGCAATCTTGTCGAAACCCACAAACTGGTACCCCCGCCGCACAATGCTGAGATACCAATAGCTATCCCGCTGACTCAGGGCTGTGAAGGCAGAAGCATAGTCGCTCTCCTCACTCCAGAACGGGATCATGAAGATCTGCAGCACCGTCAAGGCCAAGCTGGGCAACAAGATTTGCCCTAAAAAAGGGGCAAGATGCTGCCGACCTCGCTGCAACAGATGACTGAGAGGAAAGCTCATCGCTGAATCTTTAAAGACGGAGATGTCACTTCGATTTCTTCTTGGTAATCATCTTGGTAATCATCGGCAAGGTTCACCTGCCAGAGGTCGTAGTTCCTTTTTGATCTCCACCCTAAGGCCCTGTGGATTCCTTGCCAAAGTCTAGGACTTTTGAGATACCGCTTGGTTCAATTGACACCCTCTAAGAGTGTAAATATTATAAAACGGCTCTAGAACAGGTCGAGAAACTTCCCCACCATCGGCCAATTCCCTGCCAAACCCCAGGACAATGAGGGGAGAAGAGAAAGGTTAGACTGGTGAGGCTGCGGCTGGAGGCTGGCCTGTGCTGTTGACCAAGGGCTTTGAGGTGGAAATGTACACCGGCACCGCCGCCGGGGAAGTGGTGGGTCTATCGGATCGCATTTGCCAAGCTTTGCCAGGGTTTGTGCGGGAGCCGGATCGGCGCAACGTGGAGTATATCACCCCTCCCCTTCGCCGCTACGAAGACCTGCTCTGTGCCTTGTTGCGACCTCGCCTACAGTTGCGGCAATTTTTGCGCCGTCTTGGCCCTTACACCCTTCTGCCAGGGAGCACGCTAGCTTTGGGCGGCAGCGACCACTTCGAGCGGTCGGATCCCGGCAACCCCTACCACGACTACATCGAGCGCACCTACGGCACGCGGGTGGTAACCGCCAGCATTCACATCAATGTCGGCCTGCCGGATACCGAGGCTATCTTCCGGGCCTGTCGCCTGCTGCGAGCGGAAGCATCTCTCTACCTAGCTCTGAGCGCTTCCTCTCCTTTTCTGGACGGACGGGTGACGGGATCCCACTCCAGCCGTTGGCAGGTGTTCCCCAAAACGCCGGCTCAGGTGCCCTTCTTCCGGGATCACGCCCACTACATTGCCTGGATCCAGGAGCAGCTAGCCTTGGGCACAATGCAGAATGTGCGCCACCTGTGGGCCTCGGTGCGACCCAACGGCCCGGAGCGGCCCTACCACCTCAACCGCGTGGAGCTGCGCATTTGCGATCTGGTGGGGGATCCGGTGATGGTTCTGGCCATTACCGCCTTGGTGGAAGCCCGTCTCTGGCAGTTGCTGGCCCAGCCGGAAGCGCTGGATCCCTTGCGGGGGCCCTTTACCCCAACAGAGCTGGAGAGCCTTTGCGAAGCCAACGAGCAGGCTGCTGCTCGAGAATCGCTGCAATCTCGTTTGGTCGATTGGCGGACAGGCCGGGAACGGGCGGCCCAAGAGTGGATCGAAGAGCTGCTGACCGAAGCTTGGCGTATTGGCCAACCTCAAGGCTTGGGCTGTTTTCTAGCTCCCTTGCAAACCCTGCTCCACCAGGGCAATGAGGCCCAACGCTGGCTGAAGCAAGTCAACCAGGGATCCACACCTGCCCAGGTGTACCAACAGGCCATCCAGGAGCTGGCCGAACAAGACCGAGAGAGCATGACTCTAGTCAATAATAAGCTCAACTATACTGAAAATAATGTATAATATGTTCAGTACGGAT
>NZ_JANSHW010000421.1:0-9310 GCF_047461815.1 Synechococcus sp. R6-10 | reverse complement strand
GGGTGGCTTTGGCAAAGGAAGCTTTGGCCACTGGGATCCCATTGACTTCCACCAATTTGTACACCCCGTTCACGCCTTCTCCGGTCACCAGGCGGGTGCCCACCCCATAACCGCTGATGGGGGCTTGGGAGCGATGCAGGCGCTCGATCTCGTATTCGTCCAAATCCCCACTGACGAACACCGGGGCGCCTTGAGGCAAAATTTGTTTCACCCGGCGAGAGAGATCTTCCAAATCTCCCGAGTCGATGCGCACCCCGCCGATTTCCCCCTGGGATCCCAGTTGATCTGGGCTTCTGGCCGCAAAGAGCTGGGCTGCTGTGCGCGCCCCTTGGATGGGATCGTAGGTATCGATTAGAAGCGCAGCTTGGGGAAAGTAGCGCCGAAAGGATTGAAAGGCGCGGGTTTCGTCTCCCGAGAGAGCAGCAATGGCCATCACTAGGGAATGGGCCATGGTTCCTGCCGGCTTGCGCCCCAATTTCAGGGCTGCCAAGACGTTGGAGGTGGCATTGAACCCTGCCGCCAGAGCCGCCCGGGCTGCCCACAGCCCCGCCTGGGGACCAAAAGCTCGCCGGGTGCCGAACTCCAACAAAATGGCCTCATCCCCTGCTGCATCTCGCATACGGGCCGCCTTGGTGGCGATCAGGGTCTGGTAGTTAAAGGTGGACAGCAAGTAAGTTTCCACCAGTTGGGCTTGCCAGAGGGGGGCTTCCACCCGCAACAGGGGCTGGTTGGCGAAAATGGCGGTTCCTTCCGGCACCGCCCACACATCCCCCTCAAACCGGCAGCGGGCCAGCAGCTCCCAAAAGCGCTCCGGCGCATCGGCGAAAATGCCCGTTTCCCGCAGCGCTCGCAAAGCCTCGGGGGCGAAGCTCAGTTGCTGCAGGTATTCCACCGCCTGGGTGAGCCCCATGGCAATCAGATAGCCATAGTCGGTGGGCAGCCGCCGCACGAACAGCTCAAAGGCAGCGGGCTGAGCCTCTAGCCCTTCCCCCACATAGCAAGCGGCCATGGTGAACTGGTACAGGTCGGTTAGCAGGCCATAGTCTTGGGGCCGCAACGACGAGAAATCAGGGCTCAACATGAAAAACCTCGGGGCAGAAGCCAGTGGGGAACGGCGGGATCGAGCAGAGGGCTGTTGCGAAGGTTATAGTGAAACTTACCATAAGTAAGGCTGCTTGTAGGGATCCACCAGAAGCATCACAACCCCAAAAAACCCTAAAAATCGGCCTCGACAAGACACCAAACCCAAACTCAGCCAGAAATACAGGCGGCCATCTGGACAAAATCTTGCCCCCAACTTATAGTGAAACCAACCATAAGTGTTACCCGTCCAACTCTATCGAGCGGGTGCAAGCCTGGTCAATCCAGCCCCCACCGGAAGAACGCCATGAATACCACTCTACAGGAGCTAACTGTTAAGGCTCCAGCGGGCCTTCCCCCCCACTTTGATCCGGAGCGGGTGGGAGAGATTTGGCGCGTGCCCTACCAACAGCGGGCAGCAGAAGCCGAGCTCTGGGCCAAGGAGCAAGGGATCCCGCCGGCAGAGGCGGATCGGGTGCGGGTGGGCTTGTTGCTCATTGATGTGCAGAACACCTTTTGCATTCCCGGCTTTGAGTTGTTTGTGGCCGGTTCCGGCGGATTGGGAGCGGTGGAAGACAATCGACGGCTTTGTCAGTTCATCTACCGCAATTTGGCCTGCCTCACCCAGATCATTGCCACTCTCGACACCCACACGGCCATGCAGATCTTCCACCCCGTCTTTTGGGTGGACGCGCAGGGAGCCCATCCTGAGCCGGCCACGGCCATTTCGGCAGCCGATATCCGCTGCGGACGCTGGCGGGTTAACCCCGCCATGGCTGCCAACCTCACCCAGGGGGATCTGACGCGGTTGCAGGTCTACGCTCTGCACTACGCCGAGCAGTTGGAGCAGGGGGGAAAATATCCCCTCATCGTCTGGCCCTACCACTCCATGCTGGGGGGGATCGGCCATGCCTTGGTGCCGGCGGTGGAGGAGGCGATTTTCTTTCACGGCATGGCCCGCCTTAGCCAGCCCAGCCTGCAGCTCAAGGGAGCCAACCCCTTGACGGAGAATTATTCCGTACTCAGCCCGGAGGTTTTGACTGGGCCGGAAGGGGATCCCATCGACGAGAAAAATGAGCTCCTCATCCACCACCTGCTGCAGTTTGACGCCCTGATCGTGGCTGGCCAAGCCAAAAGCCACTGCGTGGCCTGGACGGTGAGCGACCTGCTGCAAGAGATCCAGGCCACGGATCCCAGCTTGGCCAAGAAAGTCTACCTTCTGGAGGACTGCACCTCGCCGGTGGTGATTCCCGGCGTTGTGGATTTCAGCGAACAGGCGGAGGCCGCCTTCGCCCGCTTTGCGGAAGCAGGAATGCACCGAGTGCGCTCCACGGATCCCATCTGGGAGTGGCCTGAGTTTCCCCGGGATCCCAGCTGACCTCCAACATCCGGTATGATGCAGCAGGATCTTCTGCTGGAGCAGCCCTGTGTACGGTCGCGGTAGCGGTGCGGAGCACTCTCGCGGTAGCGGTGCGGAGCACTTTTGGGATCCCCGCCCTGAGGCCAGTTCCACCGTCTCCAGCAGTCTGCGCCCCCCCAGCGGTGCCCGGGATCTCCTGCCGCGGGAAGTACAACGGCGGGAGAAGCTGGAGGCTCAGCTGACCCGGGTTTTCCGGCGCCATGGCTACCAGCGCATCATTACTCCCACCCTAGAGCGGCTGGAAACGCTGCTGGCGGGGGGATCCATCCGCGCTGAGTCGGTGCTGCAACTGCGGGATGGCGAAGGGACGATGCTGGGGCTGCGCCCCGAGTTCACTGCTTCCATTGTGCGGGCGGCAGCCACCCGTCTAGCCGGTGGGCCTTTGCCGTTGCGGCTCTACTACCACGGCAGCGTTTTTCGCAACAGCCGGCGGGAGGAGGGATCCTACAGTAGCCAGGAGTTTTTTCAGTCCGGAGTGGAGCTGATCGGGGCAGGGGGATGGCTGGCAGATGCCGAGATTCTGCTGCTGCTGGCCGATTGCATTCGCTCGATCGGCATCTCTTCTTGTGTAAACGGGACGGAGGCCGCCTGGACGCTGCTGCTGGGAGATGTCAGCCTCACCGAGAGTTTGCTCAGCGCCGTTGCCCCCACGGCCCAAGCGGCAGTACGCCGTGCCATTGCCCAGCTCGACTACGTTTACCTGGAATCGGCCCCTCTGCCGGAAGCCGCCCGCCAGATTGGCTTGCAGATTCTGGGGCTGCGGGGCCAGCCCGGCTCAGTTCTTTCTGACCTGGCTCAGTTGCCTGTGCCGCCTGAGCGGCTGCGGGATCTGCGGCAGCTCTGCCAGGTGCTGGAGGAACATGGGGTGCGGGTGGTGCTGGATCTGAGCTTGTTGCAAACCCTGGCCTACTACACCGGTATCGTTTTTCAGGCAGTGGCAGGCGGGGAGATCATTGCTCTGGGGGGACGCTACGACCGGCTGCATGCTCTCTACAGCCCTCAGCAGGTCGAACAGCCGGGGATCGGCTTTACCCTTCTGCCGGATACGCTGCTCCGGCTCTTGCCCCCCGACCCCAAAACCGAGGAGATGGGCTGCAAACGGTTGGTGGTGCCCCTGGTGCCGGCAGGGATCCCGGCGGCGCTGGCCTTGGCCGCCCGCTGGCGAGAAGAGTGCACCGCACCGCTGACGCGAACGGAGGCGGTGGAGCTGGAATTGCTGGATCGGGCCCCTGAAGAGATCGAAGCCTATGCCCGCCAATGTCGGATCCCGGAGATCGCCTGGGTACAAGCCGACGGCAGCTACCACATCACCCACCCGGGCTAATGCTGGCAAGGTTGACCTCCCAACAGAGACGGGGCTGCACCAGTTGCAACAGGTGTTGGCGAATGCGTTCCAACTGCCGGATGGCGCTCTGCACCCCTGGCGCAAACGGCTGACGGGATCCCTGCGCCCAGAAATGCTGCTGCAAATAATCGATCAGCCACAGTTGTGCCGGCAGCTCCAAACTGGCCACCGCTCTGCCCAATTCCAATGCCTGCTGGAGAGAAGAGTGCCAGGGCCAACGTTTGAGTTCCTCAAGGAGCGACGGCGGGATCTGCTGCAGGTGCTGGTGGGCCAGCAAGGCCAAGCCGGGGCTGCCCTGGGCCAAGGCAATCAGCTCGGATCGAGGGATCCCTGCCAGATCTGGGCAACCCAACCCACTCAGCACCCGGTCGACCTCTTCTGGGCTGAGGCGGCGAAAAGGCACCATCTGGCAGCGGGACAACAGCGTCGGCAACAGCGAGGCCGCCTGGGGGGCGATGAGTATAATATGGGCTGGGCCTGGCTCCTCCAGGGTTTTCAACAAAGCATTGGCAGCGCTTTCCGCCAAGGTTTCGGCTCCCTCCAGCACCACCACCGCTCCCGATCGCGTAAGCGGGACGGAGTCCTTTAGCGGGGCGGAGCCCTTTCGCTGGGCTCGAATCGGCTTGCGGGCACAGAAGCGGGATACCCCCTGCACCTGCTCCAGGCGAATTTGGGGCGGCGAGCGCCGTTGCAAGGTTTGCGCCTCCGGGGAGTCTGCCGCAATTAGGCGGCCTTGGTGCAGGTAGGTGGGGCTGACCCAGTGGAGATTGGGATGGTTGCCCGCCAGCAGCCAACGGCAGTGGGAGCACTTGCCGCAAGGGATCCCGGAGCTGGATTCGCACAAGAGGGCCTGGGCAAACCAACGGGCCATCAGCTTCCGCCCCACCCCTTGGGGGCCCAAGAAGCAGTAGCTGGAAGTCACCCGCCCCTTCTCCAGGGCCGCCACAAGCAGTCGTGCCGCCATCTCCTGCCCGACAATGTGCTGTGGAGGCAAGACCTTCACCCGCTTGACGGTCTCGGCGCTCGGACGGAGTTCTGGCATATCTCAGCATCCGCTGGCAGAAGCTGGCAGGAAATGTTTGCGAAAATACTGCATCGTCTCCGGTCGCAATAACCCCCGCTCCACCAAGGGATCCCCCCAGTGGGGCGAAGATTCATCCATCGGCGGCAAGGACTCCAGCACTTCAGCAGCCAACAAGTCGGCAGCCTTGAGGAACTCTCCCACCGTGCGGCACCCCGACAAACGGGCAGAATACCCCCCATCCGCAAAGAACTTGATCGTGGTTGCCTTCAGGCCGGTACACTCGCCGATGACCGCAGTCAGCTTGCCCCCTGATTGTTGCCAGCGGCTGAGGATGTCTTGGATCTGGGGCCGATCCAGCAAGCCCGCTGCCTGCAAGTTTTGGAACAGATGCCTGGCCCAGGGGGTGAGTTCCGCCAGCAAAGGATCCGTCGGCGTGTCCTCAGGATTGGCGGGAAGCTCCCCGGCATCGGTCGCAGGTTCCTCCAGTCTCCTCGTAAGGACTGTGTTTCGCTCACGCGAACGTGCTGGCTCATCTTTGGCGGTTGAGCCAGAGAAGTTGGCTGCTCTCAACTGAGCCTGCGCTGCCTCGGCGATCAGCTTTTGCTGTTCGTAACTCACCTGCAGCAGACGGTTGCGATTCTGCTCAATCTTGAGATTCTCTTGCAGGGACTCCAGGCTCTGCCGATAGGCCGCCAGCAGCTCTCGCGCGTCTCGCAGTTCCACCGTCAAGTTGGCCTGCTGCTGTTGAAGGGCGCTGAGGCGGGATCCCGTGGTTTTCAGTTGTTGTTGAGCTTGCCCCAAGGCTTCTTGGCGGGCTTGCAGGGATCCCTCCAGTTGGACAATGCGCTGGTCGGCCTCGGCCCGTTCTGCCCTGAGCTGGTGGATCAGGGCTTGGCTCTGCTGCAGTTGCTCCTCCAGTTGAGCAAGGTGTGCTTCGTAGTCACGGTTGGCTGCCATCAGCTGTGCTATTTCCGCTTGCAGTTGTTGTAGCTGCGCCTGTAAGCTTTCCACCTGCTCTGGGGGAACATAGCCGGAAAGCCGCGCCATTTGGGCCTCGTGCTCTTGCTGTAACTGAGCGTAGCGCTCTTGCCACATCTGCAAAGCGGCCCTCAGCTCCGCAATCTGTTGCTCCAAGGCGGCAACCTGCTCTGGCCAGAAGGAATCCAGATGCCGGGATAGAGCAGCCTCTGACTCTGCAGCTTGCTGGGCAAGTTGGGCCTGCAGCTGATCCCGCTCCGATCGGAGCTGCTGGATTTGATGAAGCGCTGCCTCCAATTGGGCGCGTAGGTCAGCCACAACGCTGCTGGGCACCAACTCCGACTGGCGTTTCTGCAGAATCTGGATTTGCTCTTGCAACTGCTCCAGTTCCGACTGGTAGCAATCTTGCTGGGTTTGCAACTGCCGCTGCGCCCTTTGCTCAGCAGCGCGGGCAAGAGCCAGCTCCGTTTCCAGCCTTTGCAGTTGTTCCCGCCAAACCCGCAAATCCTGCTGCAACGTTGCCTGGTGCTGGAGCTCTGCTTGTTGGAGACGGATGGTGGCTTCCAGTTTTTGAATGCGCTGCTGATACTGGCTTTGAAAATCGGCAATCTGCTGGTTCATGTTGGCCAGGATCCGATCCCATTCCTGTTCCTGGAGCTCGATTTGTAGCTGCAAGGCTTCCACTTGCTTGCGGTAGTCGGCCAAGGTGGCCGGTTGAGGCTCATCGGCAAAGGGATCCGAGGCCGCCGCAGCCAATGTTCCAGGGATGGGATCTCCCCCAGCCGCAGATTCAAGACTCGGCGGCTGAACCGTACTCTCTCTCCTGGCCTCTTCGGGTGCAGGCCAATCCTGAGCTGGGTCTTCTCGGCCAGGAATTGTCGATCTTCGGGGGGTAAGCTGAACCTCGGGTTTGGGATCCCTGGCCAAAAAAGGCTGCAGCGCCTCCCACGCATTGGGGGAAGCCATCCGCTGCAGTTGCACCTGGACATCCAAGGCGCGATCCAAAATGGCGGGCTGTACCCAACCTTTCCAGGTGAGGATTTCCCCCAATTTCCGCCCATAGCGACGCTGTTGAGCCAGAGCAACCCGCAATTGCTCGAAATCCAAATGGCCCAGTGCCACCAAAATCTCTCCCAGAGAAAGAGACTGGCTGGGCAGGAAGCGGTAGAGATCAGCCAGAGTGAGCCAGCCGCGCTCGAGACACACTTCTCCCAACTTGAGGTGGTTTTGCTGTTGCTCTCGCAGAGCCTGAGCCAACTGGGATTGGGAGATCAGACCCGCCCGCAGCAAACGCTGTCCCAGCGGTAAGCTCGACTCAGCCCCGTCGGCAGCAGCACCCCGCCCCTCCAGAAAGGGGAATGGGGTAGAGCCACTCTGGGAGGAAGAGGAGCGCGGAGGCATCAATAAAGTTCCCAGTTTAGGACTGTGTTGTTGCTGTACTTTAGCTTATCGCCCCTCAGGATAAAGCACAAAGAGATGCCAACGCCACATTGACCAGAAAACTGGGTTACAAGCCCCGCCCTTTATGACGGCTTCTTGATACAGTAACTGCGAACTCCGCCAGCTTGTTCGCCTGCGGCGGCACTGAGTGCTTCGTGGTGCAGTACCTCTTACTAGAGGGACATTAGAGGGACAAAGTATCTGGGAGTCTCTTCCCAGTAATTAGGGCGGCGGCATCCCTCTTCGTGCATAGGGATGGAGCAGTACAGCCTGTTAAGGAATCAAGGGGCACAGTAGCAACACCTAGCAAACCAACTTCGGAAGCAGAATGGATTGATGAGTAGTCAAGAGGTCTCTGCTATCTGCTCCATCCCATACTTCCCGGCTCTGGAAAACTGCCGGATAAAAGGCTTCAATACCGACCACATCCTCTCAATCGGATTCAACTCTGGTGCATACACGGGCAGGTCTATGATCCGCGCACCTGTTCCTTGAATCAAACCCTCCACTTCCGAACTCTAATCACCACCTTCCGCGCATCCAGTTCCGGACATGAGTCACTTTGCAAAAACTCCAGAAAATTGCTCTTCCGCATTCCACCCTTGATAACACAACAGCCTACTGCCTCTCTCCAGGAAATAGCTTCAATAATCTTATGTTTTTTCCCTTTGCATCTCTGACGGTAACTGTAAGCTCTTCGACTGCGTAAACTCCGAGATACCCCTCCGTTCCATTGCCTCTCACACCCTTGTCTGGTCTAGAATAGCTATATCTTCCACTGGTATATTCTTGACTTCTTAACTATAGGCTAATTGTTGCCTTTGCACCTCCTCTTCTCTGATTTTTACACTGCGGTAATTCTTTTTAGCGTCATTCCTCGCTTTTTTAAAAAGTTGTCTATCGTAACAGCACTCACATCAGTATCCAGTTGCTCTCGTAGCAGTTCTTGATACTACCACGGATAATAGTTCAGGCGCCTTTCAATGACCGTCATAACTTCTTGCCGGTGTTGTTCCAGAATACCTACTCGCTTTGTGCCGACTTTCTTGGGGGATAAATCCTGAGTTTGTTGATACTGATGCACCCAGTGGTGCAGTGTTCTTTGGGTTACCATGAACTGTTCCGCTACCTGGCGAGTGGAGGTCTTGCCTGCCTGATAAGCTGCCACAACTCTTTGGGATAAATCTAACAAATAGGTTGGTATATATCTCTCTTTTCTCTTGGATACTTGTATCCTAATTCATAGGCTGTAATCGGTGAAGTGCCAAAAATGATTCTGATTCTTGTTTCAGCATCGTTGCTGAGCAACCGCTAGGGTGTAGAGACGCGGATCTTCGACAAGAGGATCCCTAGGAAAAAACGAGAAAGAAGGAGAGAAAATCATGTCTGCCAGCACCCTTGTCCGTTGCGCCTGTGAACACTGCAACTGCAGCTTCGAGAGCAGCCAAGGCTATCGCTACGAAGGTCAACTCTACTGCAGCGAAGCCTGTGCCACCCACAATCACGAGCACCCTTCCGCCTGCTGTGTGGCTTCTCACTGCTGCCAGTAGGGTTCAAGGTAGCCCATCATCCCCAGCCCTTTCCTCTGGGATCCATTTCCCCCCTGGGCCGTTTTTGATAGGCTCCTGAGAAGTTCTACTCTTGTCGGCCAAGGGGTCGGCCTAGCTTGCATGGATTACGGCTGGCGCGAAGATACTCCGCACCGCTGGGAGCTGCTGCCCACTCCCCCCCAGTTCAATCTGGAGCTGAGCCGGGAATATGGCAAGTATGCGGCCAAGGTGATGGCTCTGCGAGGTCTGCACACCTGGGAGCAAGCGCGGGCCTTCGTGGATCCCGAACACTATTCCCCCACACCACCAGCATCCCTGCCGGATCTGGAGCGGGCGGTGGCGCGGCTGCTGCAGGCACGGGAAAGGGAAGAGACCCTGTGCATTTGGGGGGACTTTGACTGCGATGGTGTCACCAGTACCAGTCTCCTGCTCTCGGCGTTACAACCCTTGGGCTTCCGAGTCCAGTTCTCCAT
>NZ_JANSHW010000420.1:0-1891 GCF_047461815.1 Synechococcus sp. R6-10 | reverse complement strand
AAACAAACAGAATGCTATCGCTGCATAGTTGAACAGTGATGTTCAGCAGTGTTCAGCGTAAATGTATCAGGATCCAAGCAACAGAACATTTTGAGAACAGTCTCCAAACCATAGTCATTTCAAGCTAGATTGAGACACTCCCCAAGCGCTCTGTGCCGCTGCCGCGACCAACCCCAGCTCTTCTCCCAGAGAGAGAGGGAAGTTAGGGAACAATGCAACAGAAATGTTTCATTCCTGTTTAATAATGACTACACAAGTGGCTGCGCAGTTTATAGCTCTGTAGGGTGTTGGCCAGCAGCATCGTTACCGTCATCGGCCCTACGCCTCCCGGTACGGGCGTGATGGCAGCGGCCAACTCTTTGACCGCTTCATAGTCCACATCTCCCACCAATTGCTCGGCTCCGGTGGGGGTCTCGATGCGGTTGATGCCAACGTCGATGACCACCGCGCCGGGTTTTACCATGTCTGCCCTCAGCAAGCGGGGGCGGCCCACGGCCATCACCACAATGTCGGCGGCGCGGGTCACTTCTGCCAAGTCGGGGGTGCGGGAGTGGGCTAGGGTGACCGTCGCATCGGCGGCCAGCAACATCAGGCTCAAGGGCTTGCCCACCAAGATGCTGCGACCAACCACCACTGCCTTTCGGCCTGCAATCGGGATCCCTTCTGCTTGCAACAGGCGCATCACGCCCAAGGGGGTACAACTGCGTAGGCCGGGCTCGCCGCGCAACAGCCGGCCCAGGTTGAGGGGATGGAGTCCATCCACATCTTTGTCGGGATTGATGGCCAGAAGGGGGGGGATGGGATCCCAGCCGGGGGGCAGGGGCAGTTGGACGAGGATGCCATCCACCCGCTCGTCCTGATTGAGTTGGTCGATGGTGTCGAGCAAATGGGCAGGGGAGTCTTGGGCGGAAAAATGTCGGCCAAAAGAAGCAATGCCCAACCGCTCACAGGCCCGCTCTTTGCCGCGCACATAAGCCGCACTGGCGGGATCCTCTCCAACCCGCAGCACTGCCAATCCCGGTGGCCGCCCCACCTGAGGTATCCAAGCTTGCACTTGGGCGGCCATCTCCGCTTGCAGACGGGCGGCTAAGGCTTTGCCATCGAGGATTTTTGCGGGCATGGGGGCGCAAGGATAAAGACAACCATCCAACGACCATCCATAGTGAAGCAGAATGGCAACAGCAGTGCAGGGGAAATGATCGGGTGGGATCCCTATGATTCGGGCAGGTCTTCTTCCTCTTGGCCCAATTGCTCGATGATGATCTCCACCTGCTGCCGCTTTTGCTCCAGGAAGTCCGCGCAGGTTTTCAGGGTTCGGGCGGCCTGTTGAAAGCGCTCCACCACCTCGGCCAGATCCAGCTCCCCCGATTCAATCTGGGCAATCAAAGTTTCCACCTCGGCAATGGCTGCTTCATAGCGCCACGGCTCCTCACGTTTGCGGCGGCTCATGGCTCTCCTCTACTCGTACCCATAGGCTTCCCGAGGCCAGTTGTATCATCAGGCGGGTTTGGGGAGGCAGGCGATGGGTGCGGATCAGGGATCCCTCTTCATCTCGCACCAGGGCATAGCCCCGTTTCAGAATGGCTTCGGGATCGAGCGCTTGGAGGCGATCTTGCAGGGCCTGTTGGTGCTGTTGGTGTTGCCGGAGGCGATGGCGCACGGCTTGGAGCAGGCGATGTTGGCGCTGGGTCAAGCGCTCCTGAGCCTGTTGCAACAGCCGCTCTGGATGCACGTAAGCCAGGTGGTGCTGGGCCTGCTGCAAACGCTGCTGGGCTTTTTCCAAAGCTTGGCGGGTGCGTTCGATCAACTTCTGGCGCAACTGGGATCCCTGACGCTGCAATTCCCCCAGATCCGGCACGATCCGCTCGGCAGCTGCCGTTGGGGTATGGGC
>NZ_JANSHW010000419.1:0-816 GCF_047461815.1 Synechococcus sp. R6-10 | reverse complement strand
ATCCGTCTGGGGGTGCCGGTGTTGCTGGCGGTGTTGGGGGAGGTGATCACGCAGTGTTCTGGCATTCTCAATTAAACCGGAATGAAACATTTCCCTCTAGCCCCCTTCTCCCTCTGAGAGAAGGAATGGGGGTGAGGGCAGTGGCGCGGAGCGTTTAGGGGGTGTCTCAATCTAGTTTGAAATGACTATAGTTCCCCTCTCCCTTGGTGGAAGAGGGGCTGGGGGCGAGGGGGGATCCCTTGGGCTGAGAAGCGCCAAGGGTGGAAGTCCGTCAGGCAGTGTAGTAGGCAGTGCCTTTATTGACGAAGTCCAGCGTATAGGCAGCCCGGTAGTTGATGGTTGGCTCAAATACGCCGGCCACCGTCATGCTGTCGAAGAAGTCTTGCCAGCGTTTGTCGGTCATGGCGCCAATGCCTTTTTCCAGCGCATCGCCGGACAAGATGATGCCGTACTCCTGCAATTTCTCGAAGCTGTAGGCCAACTGGGCATCGGTCATCTCCGGGTTGTCCTGCTTGATCAAGCGATAGGCCGGACGGGGATCCTCCAAGAAGCTGTACCAGCCTTTGATAGAGGCATCCACGAATCGCTCCACCAAGTCGGGCTTGGTTTCCACCAGTTGGCGACGGGTTTCGATGGTGGTGGCATAGGGTTTGTAGCCCAAATCCGCCAGGAGGAAGACCACCGGCTCAAATCCCCCTTCCCGTTGGATGGCAAAAGGCTCGGATGTCAGATAGCCTTGCTGAGCTGAGCTGGGATCCGCCAAAAAGGGGCCGGGGTTGAAGTTGTAGGGACGAACCTGATCGTCGGTGAAGCCAA
>NZ_JANSHW010000418.1:0-10717 GCF_047461815.1 Synechococcus sp. R6-10 | reverse complement strand
GACTTTTGCCAAACCGCCTAAAGCTCAGTAAATTCAGCAAAGTTCAGGGTTTTGGGGGTTAGAGGCATGCTCATCTCTTCAGAGGTCTATCCCGGATCCCTAGCTTAGGGCAGCGCCGAAGAACTCCACCGCTTCTGCCAACACGTCTAAAAAGCGATCCACCTCCGCCAACGTGTTGTACAGGTAAACACTGGCTCGGGCAGTGGATTGTACTCCCAAATAGCGATGGAGGGGTTGAGTGCAGTGGTGCCCCGCTCGAACGGCAATGCCTTGCTCATCCAGCAAAGTAGACAGGTCATGGGGATGGACAGCCTCCACCGAAAAGCTAACCAGCCCTGCCCGTCGCGCCGGATCCTTGGGGCCATAAACCGTAATACCCGCTATGTGCTGGATCCCGTCCAACAGGTGGGTAATCAACCTTTGTTCATGGGCATGAACCCGCTCCAGACCGATCTGGCTCAAGTAATCTACGGCTGCCCCCAGCCCCACCGCCTGGGCAATCGCCGGCGTACCAGCCTCAAATTTGTGGGGGATATCCGCATAGGTGGCGTGATCCCAGTACACATCGGCGATCATCTCTCCCCCACCCAAAAAAGGGGGCATCGCTCGCAGCAGCTCCCGCCTGCCGTAGAGGACGCCAATCCCCGTTGGGCCACACATCTTGTGCCCCGAAAAGGCCAACCAATCGCAATCCAGCGCCTGGACATCCACAGGCATGTGGGGCACGCTCTGGCAGGCATCCAGCAAAACCTTGGCTCCGTAACGATGGGCCAGTTCAGTAATCTCCTGAACGGGGTTGATGGATCCCAGCATGTTGGAGACCTGGGTTACCGCCACCAAGCGGGTGCGGTCGCTGAGCAAAGATTGGTAGTGCTCCAGATCCAACTCTCCCTCTGGCGTGATCTGGATGAACTTGAGGTGGGCTCCCGTCTTCTGGGCCACCCATTGCCACGGGATCAGGTTGCTGTGATGCTCCATCACCGAGAGGACGATCTCATCCCCCCGCTCCAGATGGCTCAAGCCCCAACTGTAGGCCACCAGATTGATGGCTTCGCTGGCATTGCGGGTGTAAATGATCTCCTGAGGAGAAGGCGCGTTCACAAACCGAGCGATCTTTTCCCGCGCCCCCTCATAGGCATCTGTGGCTTCGTTGCTCAGCGTATGGACCCCACGATGCACGTTGGCGTTGCAGTGTCGATAGTAATGATCCATCGCCTGCATAACCGCCAGTGGCTTTTGAGAAGTGGCGGCATTGTCAAAGTAGATTAGCGGGTGGCCGTTGACCTGGCGCTGCAAAATCGGAAAATCTGACCGCACCTGGGCAGCCAGATCGAAAGAATGGTCAAGCTTGAGAGAAGAAAGGGGGGATACCGCCATGGTCTGCGCAAAAAGCCTGCTTCCCTCAGTATGACATCGCTTCCGGCCAGCCTTCGGCAAACCCATCCGCCCAATCCCTTCCAGCATCCAGGGATCCCTTCCTCCCTGACCTGAAAGCGAAGCTTGTCACAAAATGTAACTTTGTGTTAAGTTTGGTTACAGCAACCAATACGAGGTATTAGCAATGCAATCGTCTCCCAGAATCCCTTCTCGTCTGGACTCCGCTTCTGTTGCCCAGTACTACGACACCACCAACGACTGGATCCCAGGCTGGACAGAGCAAGCGGAGCGTTGGAATGGACGCTTGGCCATGTTGGGCTTGGTGATCAGCATTGCTACAGAAGCGGTGCTGGGCCACAGTGTTTTTGCCAGCACTCTCGCCCAGTGGCTAGGTCTGCAATAACCTGCAATAATTTGTCGAAGAACTTTTCGGTAGAGCCACATTGGACATCTCACAGACTTTCTCTTCGGCTTTGAGATGTTACAGCTCTACCCTTTTTGGGAGCTTTTTCACCCTTCAATCCCTATCTATCCCTATCTCGACAGTCCGATGATGCTTGACAATCCCTTCCTCCCCTACATTGCCGTCATGGTGGCCGGGCTGGTGGCCGCTGTTGTGATTGGCTCGATGGCTTTCTTCAACTCCAAGCGCCCTGCTGGCTGGGAAGGCGCCGGTCGCCCGCGGTATGTGCCGCAGTACGGTCAAGACGGCGATACCCCGCCGGAGTGGGAGATTGGCTGGACGGAGAAGGCGGAGCGATGGAACGGACGGCTGGCCATGCTGGGGTTTGCCATCAGTGTTGTGGTAGAGGCCATTGTGGGCCACAGTGTGTTTGCCTCTGCACTGGGGATCCACTGATCCAAGTTGAAAGCTGTCCGGCGCCCAGTCGTCTCGAGGAAATAAAGGCGGAAGCTATGGAAGCCTGCTTTTTCCTCATGCGTGCTCTTTGTCTTTGCCGTGCAGTACTACCTCGCTTATCTCCTGGAAAGGCTGTACCCAAAGATCGGTGCCTCCTCCATTCGGTTGGTGTCTAGCCATCTGTTGCCTGTCTAATATGATTCTCAAAGGTGAGACGTGCTGGAAGCTCAGAAAGGTTCATAGGGATACCCACAAGCTTGAGTGTCTTGAAAAATAGATGGAAGTTATCTACCTTGTCACAGCGGAAGTAACAATCAGAGCTCTTTGTTGACCTAGACCCTGAGATAAACTCCAGGCGGAATACGTAACCATCCTCACTATCAATGCACAGCTTAATCTCTTTGATAGCCTGGATCCTAAATAACAATCGCTCTGAAGAACCGAAATCCTTGACTCTAACGTACTCCCTACTTATGGCAACGCATCCAAATGAAACCTCTTGTCCACGCTCAATTGCTTCTCTCATGC
This sequence comes from Synechococcus sp. R6-10, assembly GCF_047461815.1. Classification (NCBI taxonomy): domain Bacteria; kingdom Bacillati; phylum Cyanobacteriota; class Cyanophyceae; order Synechococcales; family Synechococcaceae; genus Synechococcus; species Synechococcus sp. R6-10. The sequence goes on along the minus strand of NZ_JANSHW010000418.1, from coordinate 7,953 downwards.
CTTTCCAGCGCGTGGAGCAAATGTAGCTGGCTACATACCTCATCAAAGGCAAAGACGGGGAAGATATAGATACGACAGGATTTCCTTGGCAATTGATGTAGTAGCTGTAGTATGGGTAGCATTCTGATTTGACAAAACCGACACTCTTCTTACTGAAGCCCACGTTCACTGAGACAATTTCGTTATACCTATAGGCAAGTCTGTTCTGCTTTCCTAGGATGTCACGATAGATGTCATGATAAATGAAGCCATTGCTCAAAATAACAACCCTAGATTTATAGGGTTGATTTGAGTACCAATAGTACCAAAGAAGCATCGATAAACCACCCAACAATCCAGAAAAAGCCATAGCAATAGGAGGTATGCCACTGGCCAAAGTGCTAGGGATCCATGTCCCTAAGGCAGAAAGTATTGCCGATAGAACTGCGAAGATAGGAAGTCCAATAAGTAGCAATGTAGATAAAGATACCGACACAACACGCATCAGCAAAGTAAAAGGGCTCCATTTCTCGATTGGCGTTTCTTCTGTTGTTACGAGGTATCCCAGTGACTTATCCCGTACCAGCTTTGTCTCGGCCTCTAATAACATCACTTATCCCCCCTCACTTCTTGGATAAGCTCCATTGGCAATCTATGCCAAAGTAGTGTTTAGAGACAAACTCATAATCTATTCTGTTTCACCACTGGATAATCTTTTTCTGAACGGCTGTCATACACATGGCAACGCGGGCGTTGATCTCATCCTCAGAGCCGAAAATATCCAACTTTTCTTTGAGCCTCTGGATACAGTTTTGTACGGTCTTCTTGCTGGTGTGAATGCGATCGGCAATGGCTTGGTCGGTGAGGGCTTCTTTGCAGAGCAAATTCAAGACCTCAATTTCTCGTTCCGTCAGCTTCGTAAGACCGCGCAACTCCCGCGGCATGCGCAATTCTCCATTGAGGGCACTTTTGGCCCCCTCCAAAAACACGGTGCGCCGTTCCATTTTGTTGACCGCGGCAAACCCACCCTGGTGTTTGCTGATCAGGCCCACCAATGGAGTGAGCAGCAGCGGCTCGCTGGAATAGGCCATCACATTCAAGGTGGGGTAGTTCTCAAAGATATGGCGCAGGAACTCTAGGCCAGGCTCGGCAGACTGCTCTCCGCTGGTTTGACCATAGAGCAGATCGGCTACAACCAAGTCTGGTTGTTCCCGCTGCAGGCGCAGGATGGCGTCCATGGGATTGGTGACCGTAATACATTGAGCATCGGCTGCAATGCGTTGCAGCCACTCACAGTTGTTTTGAGCCACCTCTGGATGATCTTCGACGATCAAAAACTTGAGCGGGGCAGTGGGGCTTTCAACCTCGGACATCAATCCACTCCTCTAGTCCAGCCTTGCAGTTTATCCTCTGCCGGGCGGGCTTGACTGAAAACTGAAATAGGTTCACCAGCAAAGCTCCCAGCAGGTTACCCTAGTGTAGCCTCAGGTAGGGGTTTAGAGGTGAACCTGGGGGGGCAGAAAAGAACAGGCTAGGCTAGAGGGTGACGTCGACTGGATCTTAACTGTGGTACCCCTGCAAGATCGCAACCCAACCACCCGCACAGCCTATGTCACTTATGCCCTGGTGATCGTTAACATCTTAATTTTTCTGTACCAGCTAACCCTGTCGCCACAAGAGCTGGCAGCTTTTTTCCGGGAGTGGGCAGTGGTACCGATAGAGTTGACGGCCAGTTTTCGAGGGGAGATCACCTCTTCGTCGCGTCCAGAATGGGTAACCCTGTTCACCTCACAATTTCTGCATGGGGGCTTTCTCCACATTGGCGGGAACATGCTTTTTTTGTGGGTTTTCGGCAACAACGTTGAGGATCGCTTGGGCCATGTGCGTTACCTCATCTTTTACCTGGCTTGCGGAGCTTTGGCTGCGCTAACGCAGTGGTTTTTCGATATGGGATCCCCCATTCCTTCACTGGGGGCAAGCGGCGCTATTGCTGGCGTATTGGGAGCCTATATTTTGCGTTTTCCACGGGCCGAGATTCTGACCCTGGTGCCCTTGGGTATTTTCATCACAACCCTCTACGTTCCGGCTTGGGTGTTCCTAGGCTTTTGGTTCATCCAGCAAGCCTTCTACGGCATTGCCAGCCTACAGACGCCTACCAACATCGGTATGCAGGGTGGGGGGATTGCCTATTGGGCCCATGCGGGCGGTTTTGTGTTTGGGGCCATTTTGGGGCCGCTGATGGGGTTGTTTTCCGGCAAAAGCCCTTATGACCGCCAAATGACTTGGCAACAACGTGACAGGGATCTGTTTTGATTTGATCAGCTTTGATACTTTCTCAGTCTATTGTTAATCGGATAGCAGCGTGATGGGAGAAAGCCATGGTCAGTCTATCTGCCAAGCCTCTAACTCTGGAAGACTTTCTACAACAGCCGGAAACTCAGCCCGCCAGCGAGTTCATCAAAGGAGAAATTATCCAGAAGCCCATGCCACAGGGAAAACATAGCCGTCTCCAACTAAAACTGGGTAGCTTCATTAACGAGATGTTGGAGCCTTCTCAACTGGGAATGGCATTTCCAGAGCTGCGCTGCACCTTCGCCGGATACGCGATTGTGCCCGATATTTCTGTGATCCCCTGGGATCGGATCCTTGTGGATGAAGATGGCACCATTCAAAATCTCATCCCCTTTTGCCCGGATTGGATGATCGAGATTTTCTCTCCCGATCAAAATCCAATGAAGCTGGTCAAAAAAATCTTGATCGGCCTGGATCACGGCTGCCAAATGGGGTGGATCGTGGCTCCCGAAGAAAGGGTTGTTTTCGCCTACCCTGCCGGGCAGCAGCCGACGGTGCATGAGGATCCCCAAGAGGTGATCCCCACTCCTGCCTTCGCCTCAGGGATCCAACTGACAATCGCAACTTTGTTCGGCTGGATGCAAGTTCAAGCTGGCGAGAGCCACAAGTCCAATGCGGGATAGAAAAAGAGTGGATCTCCTTCCATCCCTCAATTCTCAATTCAAATTCAACATTCAGTTGTTGTAGAGGGCAGGAGCTTGGGCAACCGTCTCACCAGTTTGAGGCAGCTCCTGCCGCAGCAGCGCCACCAAGGCGTTGGTGGATTGGTCGTAGAGGCTGGTCACCAGCTTGGGGTAGAGCCCAATGCCGATGATGGGGATCAACAGGCAGGCGATGATGAACACCTCGCGTGGCTCAGCATCTACCAATTCTTCGTGTTCGGTGAGCTCTTTGTTCTCCGGGCCAAAGAAAATCTGCCGCAACATCGACAGCAGGTAGATGGGGGTCAGGATCACCCCAACTGCTGCCAGGAAAACCACCACCAACCGGAAGGGGAGAGAGTAGGCATCGGTGGTGGCCATGCCGATAAACACCATGATCTCGGCCACAAAGCCGCTCATGCCGGGTAGGGCTAGCGAAGCCAGGGAGCAGGCGGTGAACATGGAGAAGATCTTGGGCATCTTCAGGCCAACGCCGCCCATTTCTTCCAGCTCCAGCGTATGGGTGCGGTCGTAGGTGGCCCCCACCAAAAAGAACAGGCTGGCCCCGATCAGCCCGTGGGAGATCATCTGCAGCATGGCGCCGCTCATGCCGATCTCCGTCAGGGATCCGATACCGATGAGCACGAAGCCCATGTGGCTGATGGAAGAATAGGCGATCTTCCGCTTCAGGTTGCGCTGCGCGAAAGAGGTGAGGGCGGCAAAGATGATGTTCACCACCCCCAACACGATCAGCACTGGCGCAAAGTAAAGATGAGCATCCGGCAGCATGCCCGCATTCATGCGCATCAGGGCATAGCCCCCCATCTTGAGCAGGATCCCGGCCAGCAACATGTGCACCGGCGCAGTGGCCTCGCCGTGGGCATCGGGCAGCCAAGTGTGCAAGGGGAAAATGGGCAGCTTCACCCCATAGGCAATGAGGAAGGCCCCATACATCAGCAGTTGGAAGGTGAGTGGATAGGTCTTGTGGGCCAGATCCGTCATGTCAAAGCTGATGGGATCCCCGTAGAAGGCCATAGCCAGACCTGCCACCAGGATAAACAGGGAGCTGAGAGCCGTGTAGAGGATGAACTTGGTGGCCGCATAGAGGCGGTTTGCCCCACCCCAAATGGAGAGGAGCAAGTACACCGGGATCAGCTCCAATTCCCACATCAGGAAAAACAGCAACATGTCCTGCACGGCAAACACCCCGATCTGCCCGCCATACATGGCCAGCATCAAAAAGTAGAAGAGGCGAGGTTTGAGGGTGACCGGCCAAGCGGCCAAGATGGCTAGGGTAGTGATAAACGCCGTGAGCAGGATCAGGGGCATGGAGAGGCCATCAGCCCCCACCGACCAACTCAAGCCCACTTGGGGTACCCAGGTGTAGCGCTCCAGCAGTTGCAAACCTGTCTGGCCGGGATCGTAGCCGACATAGAAGCCGGCCAGCAGAATCAGCAGATCCGTGACCGCAATGAACAAAGCAAACCAGCGGATCCGCTCGGCCAACTTTTGTGCGTAGGCGCGGGTACTGGGATCCCCAGCCGGTGCTGGGATCAGGGGAATAAATAGGGCGGCCAACACAGGGTAAGCGATGACCGTGGTCAGCCAAGGAAACTCGTGCAAGCTGGGCAGCGCCATGGATGTAACCTCGCTTGTGCCATACCATCAGGGGGATCCCTGCCGGCTGCAATCCGACAGCCCTTTACCAGAATCGCCCTTGAGTATCTATGCTTAGCAAATCTACAGGATTATCTTAAGGCTCCCTCTCCCTTTGCGTTGGGATCCCTGGGATGGAGCAGATGCATGGGTGGATGTTGTACCCGAAAATCAAAATATAGTCTTCCACTGTTCTCACAAGGTAACCGATCTCATCATGCCTCAGCCCAAACTGATCATCCACGGCGGAGCCGGCAGCGCCCTGGAAGGGGAAAGCAGCCTGGAAAAAGTGAGGGGATCCCTGCAGCAGGTGGTGGAGAGCACCTACGAGCTGCTGTTGGCTGGGCAGAGTGCCGAGGCGGCGGTGATGCATGCCTGCCAGTTGCTGGAAGACGATCCGCTCTACAATGCCGGGACGGGGTCGGTCTTGCAATCGGATGGGCAAATCCGCATGAGCGCCGCTCTCATGAACGGGGCCACCCAGTCTTTTAGCGGGGTGATCAACGTCAGCCGAGTTCAGCATCCCATCCTCATGGCCCAGGCTCTGCAATCAAGCCCGGATCGCGTGGTGGCCGAACAAGGGGCAGCAGAGCTGGCGCGGGAGCTGCAGTTGCCGGTCTATGACCCGGCCACTCTCAAGCGGGTTCAAGAGTGGGTGCAGTTGCGTCAAACCCATCCCCCGACCAGGGTTCTCACCGCTCTGGCCATGGGCACGGTGGGGGCGGTGGCCCTGGATCAACAGGGGCAAATCTGTGCCGGCACCTCCACCGGCGGGCGGGGGTTTGAACGGGTGGGGCGAGTAAGCGATTCGGCCACTCCAGCGGGAACCTATGCCAGTGCGGCGGCGGGGGTCAGTTGTACTGGTGTCGGGGAAGATATTTTGGATGAGAGCTTGGCGGCGCGGATTGTGATTCGAGTGGAAGATGGCCTCAGCCTGAAGGCTGCCATGGCCAAGTCTTTTCAAGAGGCCCGCCAACGTCGCCGCTCCTTTGGGGCCATTGCTCTATCGCGCTCGGGCGAGATTGCTTGGGATACCACCACCGACCTACTGCTGGCCGCCTACCACGATGGGCAGGGGATCGGCTTGACGATCTAAACTTCTAGCCGGGCTTGCGGGATTAGACCTGGACAAGCCTGAGGCGGTTGGATAAGAGTAGGATAAGAGTAGAAATAGTACTTAAACGAACCAAGTCTGCCCCCTGGCGGGCCACTGTAGAGCGTTTATGGCACTTCACGCGGAGTTGCACCGTCATTTGGGCGGTTCGGTTGTCCCCCGAATTCTGTGGCGCTATTTTCACCGCCAGGGATCCCCTTTGGCAGAGCGCTTTCCCACCTATGCCGAGTTTGAGGAGTTCTACACCCGCCCGCGCAACACCCTCGAGGATTACCTAGAGCTGCACACGCTGGTGGAACAGGTGCAAACCCTGGAAACCCTGCCCTATTTTATCTACCGCCTGCTGCGGGGAGCCTACGTCTTTGAGGATCTGGCCTACCTGGAGATTCGCTACACTCCCTACCTACGCACGGATCCCAGCCTGGATGAGGGGGAGCGCCTCAAGCAGATGCGCCAGGTAATCGAGACGGTGGGGCAGGCCAGCCAGCAGCGGGAGTATCCCATCGTCACCACCCAGATCGTCTGTTTGCATTCACGCCTGCCCAGCCACATCAACCGGGCCATGGTGGAAGCTGCCGCTGAGTCGGAGTATGTGTGTGCCATCGACCTGGCCGGAGGAGACAAGCCCTACGGCGAACGGATGGACGAGTGGATTGAGCTGTTCAAGTATGCGCTGGCCCGCGGCCTGAAAACCACTGCCCACCTGTACGAAACTTTGGATGGCTGCTACCCACAGTTGCTGCCCTATGTCTCGCGGATCGGCCACGGCATTCAGATCCCCCTCCACTATCCAGAATTGCTGCCGGAGCTGGCACGGCGAGGACAATGCCTAGAAGTTTGTCCCACCACCTATCTAAAAACGGGAACCCTGCCCAGTTTGGAGCCCCTCAAGATTGTCTTTGACCGCTGCTTTGACGCGGGGGTGGATATTGCCATCTGCACCGACAACGCCGGCTTGCACAATGTGCGGCTGCCGTTTGAGTACGAAAACTTGCTAACCCACGACATTATCGATTTCGAGCAGCTCAAACACTGCCAGGAAGCAGCCTTTCGTCACGCTTTTGCCTGGCCCTACAAGGGGCGTCCGGCCTCATTGTTGTCGGAGTTACAGCAGGGGGTATCTGCTTCTTTGGTGGCTCTCTGACCGCCTCAGCGGGATGGAGTCCTTGTTTTTCATCCCGACTTCTCGAAAACAGGGAAGGGATCCGTAACAGAGACAGGGGCAGCTTTCGCAAGGGAAATAACCGCTTGGATCCCTTGCCCAGAGCGATGCTGAGGGGCATCCGAGGGTGGATGAAGCCCAACAGAATCCAATGCTGAGTCTACTGAGCCAAGCATGAAGGTCTATATCAGTGCCGATATTGAAGGGATCGCCGGCATCAGCCATTGGGATGAGGCCACCATCGGCCAGCCGGGTTACGAGGCATTCCGAGAGCAGATGACCCGAGCAGTGATCGCGGCTTGTGAGGGATCCCTGGCTGCCGGAGCCACGCAGATCACGGTCAAAGATGCCCATGACTCAGGGCGAAACCTCATCCCCGAGCGGTTGCCGGAGCCGGTGCAACTCATCCGCGGCTGGAGCGGCCACCCCTACTGTATGGTGCAAGAGCTAGATCGCAGTTACAATGCCCTGATCTTGATCGGCTATCATGCCCGCGCCGGATCTGCTGCCAACCCCCTCGCCCACACCTACACCACCGAAGTTAGCCAAATCCGGCTGAACGGCCAGGCCATCGCCGAGTTTCACCTGGTCAGCCTCACGGCTGCCTATGAGGGAGTCCCAGTTGTGTTTGTAGCCGGAGATGCGGAGGTGTGTGCCGCAGCGAAAGCTTATGACGCCCACATCGAGACGGTGGTCACCCACAAAGGGATAGGCCAGTCGGTCATTACGCCACATCCGCAGCAGGTTCTACAGGCCATCCGCCAAGGTGTAGAGGGATCCCTGAGGCGGCTGTCGGCCTACCGTCCTCGCCCACTGCCGGATCACTTTCAATTGGAAGTGGACTACAAGGATCCCGCTCGGGCCTACCGCAAGTCTTTTTATCCCGGCTGCCGGTGGATTGCCGATTCCACGGTTCGGCTGGAAGTTTCCGAGTGGTTTGAGGTGTTGCGGGCTTTGGAGTTTATCGTGCTCACCTAGCCAGGGATCCAAGCGGCATCTGGATGAGGCGAGCAGCAGCTTCCCTGAGGCTGGTCTCGGAAAGGTCAGAC
>NZ_JANSHW010000417.1:0-6463 GCF_047461815.1 Synechococcus sp. R6-10 | reverse complement strand
GATTTGCTCACTCCCCACTCTGCCGATGAAAGCGGCTACGGCCCCCTCTTGATCAGCGATCGCCTCGGCGCCCATGCCCTGATGACGGAAATTCTCCTGCTGGCCAACCAAATCCTGGGCCACCATTTGCGCCAGTTGGGGATCCCTTCTTTGGCCCGCGTGCAGCCTGCCCCTGCCGCCGAGGCCCTGCAGAGCTTTTTGCGCCTGGCCAATGCCATGAAGCTGGATCTGAATTTGCAAGATCCCGCTGTCGTAACTCTGGCGGACTGGCAGCGGATTTGTGCCCGCATCACCGCTCCCGATGTGTTGGCCTCTGGCGCGAGCCCGGCCTTGGTGGCGCAGATGCTGGCCACCTTGCCCCCGGTCGAGTATCGTCTCCAGCCTCTGGAAGAGCAACTCGGCCATTTTGGGTTGGGCCTCAAAGAACCCTACGCCACCTTTACGGCCCCCTTGCGCCGCTATGCCGACTTGCTCAATTTGCGTGCCCTGCACCTGGCCCTGAGCAAAGGACGCGAGCGCCGCAGCTCTCGCTCCAAAACCGTGGTGGATCTGCACGGCCCCAGCGGCTACGGCCAAATCGACTGGCAGGTGTTGCCGCCCAAGGTGCAGGAGGAATGGCAGGCGTTTCTCCAGGCGCAACTGCCCAAAATTCAGGAGGGGTACCGGATCCGGCAGCAGGCGGAGCGGGAGCTGATGGGCCTGAAGCGCTCTGAGTTCATGCAAAAGCACCTGGGAGAGGTGTTCCCCGGCCTGATCATCGGCGTCCAGAACTACGGCTTTTTTGTCCAGGTGGATCCCATCTTGGCGGAAGGCTTGGTGCGGGTCAGCACCCTGAAAAACGATTGGTACGAGTACCGCAGCCGTCAGCAGGCGCTGGTGGGACGCAAGAGTCGGCGCCAGTTTCGCCTGGGGGATCGGGTGGAGGTGCAGATTAAGAACGTGGATTACTACCGCCAACAAATTGACCTGGCGGTAATCGGGGAAGGCCGTCCCTACGAAGAAGAAGAATAAGGCGGGGATCCCTCCATGGATCGCAGCTGGAGAGGACGGTTGTTGCGAACTCTGGCTCTGGCAAAATAGGCGATACCTAGATCAGGAAGATCCTACCGGAGCTTCCGGCACCCAGCTCTACTGCCCCGAAAGAGTCCAGGGTGCTCCCTGTGTCTGTATTGCCTTCCTATACTGAGTAGCAAAGCTCTGCCGAACTCCTATGCAGCCCACCAATCCCAACCAATTTACCGAAAAAGCTTGGAGCGCCATTGTCCAATCCCAAGATGTGGCCCGGCGGCACCAGCAGCAACAGTTGGAAACCGAGCATTTGCTGATCTCCCTTCTGGATCAAGAGGGGGGGCTCACCCAAACCCTCCTGCAACGGGCAGGTATCGATCCGAGGCTGGTGCGGGATAAAGTGGAAAGCTTCATCAACCAGCAGCCCAAGTTGGCGCGGGTGGATCAGCTCTACTTGGGTCGCGGCCTGGAAACCACCCTGGATCGGGCCGAGGAGTTTCGCAAAGAGTACGGCGATGATTTCATCTCGGTGGAGCACTTGTTTTTGGGATCCCTGCAAGATGAGCGGGTGGGCAAGCGGGTCTTGGCACCCCTGGGCCTGACGGTAGAGCGCCTCAAACCGGTCATCAAAGAGGTGCGAGGCAAACAGCGGGTCACCGACAAAAACCCCGAATCCCGCTACGAAGCCCTGGAGCGCTATGGCCGCGATCTCACCCAGGCGGCCCGCGAAGGGAAGCTGGACCCGGTGATCGGGCGAGATGACGAGATCCGCCGCGTCATTCAGGTGCTCTCCCGCCGCACCAAAAACAACCCCGTCCTCATCGGCGAACCCGGCGTGGGGAAAACAGCCATTGTGGAGGGCCTAGCCCAGCGCATCAACCGGGGAGATGTGCCGGAGTCTCTGAAAAACCGGCGAGTCATTGCTCTGGACATGGGCGCTCTCATTGCCGGGGCCAAGTACCGCGGGGAATTTGAAGACCGCCTCAAAGCTGTGCTCAAAGAGGTCACCGAATCCGAAGGCCAGATCATCCTCTTCATCGACGAGTTGCACACCGTTGTCGGCGCCGGGGCCGGCGAAGGGGCCATGGATGCCGGCAACTTGCTCAAACCCATGCTGGCGCGGGGCGAGTTGCGCTGTATCGGCGCCACCACCCTGGATGAATACCGCAAGCACATCGAAAAAGATGCGGCCCTAGAACGCCGCTTTCAGCCGGTGTACGTGGATCAGCCTTCGGTGGAAGATACCATCTCCATCCTGCGCGGCCTCAAAGAGCGCTACGAGCTGCACCATGGGGTCAAAATCAGCGACTCCGCCTTGGTGGCGGCAGCGGTGCTCTCCAACCGCTACATCTCCGAGCGCTTCCTGCCCGACAAAGCCATCGACCTGGTGGACGAGGCGGCGGCCAAGCTGAAGATGGAGATCACCTCCAAGCCCGTCGAGCTGGACGAGATCGACCGGCGCATCATGCAACTGCAGATGGAGGAGCTCTCCCTGAAAAAAGAAGATGATGCTGCCTCTAGAGATCGCCTCAGCAAAATTGAGCAGGAGCTGGCCAACCTGACGGAGCGACAACGGGAGTTGAATGCTCGCTGGCAATTTGAAAAAGAGGCTATCGAACGCCTGCAAAGCCTTAAAGCCGAGCGGGACGCCGTCAAGCTTCAAATCGAACAGGCTGAACAAAAATATGACCTCAACCGCGCTGCCGAGCTCAAGTACGGCAAGCTGATGGAATTGGAGCGGCAAATCCAAGAGCAGGAGGCTCACCTGGCCAAGCTGCAGACCAACGGCGAGCCGCTGCTGCGGGAGCAAGTGACTCCTGAAGATATCGCTGAGATCGTCTCCCGCTGGACCGGGATCCCAGTCACCAGCCTGATGGAGTCGGAAAAGCAGAAGCTGCTGCGCCTGGAAGCCCATTTGCACCAGCGGGTGGTGGGCCAAGACGAGGCGGTAGCCGCCGTAGCGGCAGCCATTCGGCGCGCCCGGGCCGGCATGAAGGATCCCAATCGCCCCATCGGCTCGTTCTTGTTCATGGGGCCCACTGGCGTGGGGAAAACCGAGCTGGCCCGTGCTTTGGCGGAGTTCCTCTTCGACACTTCCGAGGCGATGGTGCGCATCGACATGTCCGAGTACATGGAGAAGCACTCGGTCTCTCGTCTAATCGGAGCTCCTCCAGGCTACGTGGGCTACGAAGAAGGCGGGCAGCTCTCCGAGGCGGTGCGGCGACGCCCCTACTCGGTGGTGCTGTTTGACGAGGTGGAAAAAGCCCACCCGGATGTCTTCAACATCCTGCTGCAGGTGCTGGACGATGGCCGCATCACCGACTCCCAAGGGCGGACAGTGGACTTCAAAAACACCATCATCATCATGACCAGCAACATCGGCAGCGACCTCATCCTGGAAATTGGGGCCGATGAAAGCCGCTACGAGGAGATGAAAACTCAGGTGCTGGCCATGCTGCGGCACCACTTCCGACCGGAGTTTTTAAACCGGGTGGACGAGCTGATCATCTTCCACGCCCTCACCAAAGAGCAAATTCGCCAGATTGTCGGCCTGCAAATGCAGCGGGTGGAAAAGCTGCTGGCAGATCAGCAAATCGAGATCCTGCTCACCGAAGAAGCCAAGGACTACCTGGCAGAGGTGGGCTACGACCCAGTGTTCGGGGCCCGTCCCCTGAAGCGGGTGATCCAGCGGGAGATCGAAAATCCCATTGCCACCAAGCTGCTGGAAAACGAGTTCCTACCCGGCGACCGCATTTTGGTGGATGTAGCCAACGAGCGGTTGATCTTCCGCAAGATCGGCTCTCAGCCCAGCCAAGAGCCGCCGGCGGCTGTGGCCGTCAGCTAAGTCGGGGTCCTTCCGTCAAAGCGTAATCACTTGGTCAGGTGGGTTGTCCTTCAAGGCCTCGTAGAGGTCAGGGAAACAGCCCACCTGCACTCCTTTGACGACGTTTTTGGGAACGCACCGAGCTGGCTCTCTGCGCCCGCGTCCTTGAGCGTCGCACCAGCGGGGTTCCCCTTCGGCTAGGTTGCGCTCCAGAGCGCACATGTCACACATCATCAGCAGGATGTTTTGCTCTTGGGCAACTTTGGCCAAGCGCTCGCCAATGGGATCCCCCTGCCGCAAAACAAAGCAGTTGTCGTCGAAAAAGAACATGCCCACCACCTGCGCTCCATGCACCCCTGCTTCTAGCTGGGGCAGGATCATCTGGCCCAACTTATAGGTGCCGCAGCGAGGGTGAGTGAACACGTAGGCAACTTTCATGAGGCCCCCTTGCCGTTTTCAATTTTGATTATCAGTAATTATCAATTATCATTTTCAGAGTAACACGAGTTTCTGGGCCAGAGTTGCCGGACCCAGCAGGCCGAGGTGTGTGGTGATCGGCAAACCAGCCTGAGACCGTTCCTGATGCTTTTGCGCCATCCCGCCCTCAGGCCTGGCTTCTCTCCCACAAAGGGAGAGGGAAGCTAGGATAGGCTACTGCGCCACTTCTGTCCTGCTGCTATCGGAAGCCCTTGCGGGATAGCAGGGATCCCTGGCTAGCGCTGAAACTGAAGAGCCTTTCCCCGCACCGAGGGATCCACCTGGCCGTTTTGAAAGGCAATCTGTCCGCCCACGATCGTGACTAGGGGCCAGCCCACCAATTCCCAGCCCTCGAAGGGACTCCAGCCGCATTTGGTCAGCAGCTCTTCCCGCCGCACCGGTTTGGGTGTGTGGCGATCCACCAGCACCAGGTCGGCGTCGTAGCCCACCTGCAGCCGCCCTTTGTTGGGGATCCGGTAGAGGCGGGCCGGCGCCTCACACATCCACTGCACCACCTGCGCCAGCGTGCAGCGGCCCTGCTGCGCTGCAGTCAGCATCAGGGGCAAGGCCGTCTCTACTCCCGGCATACCCGAGGGGGAGTGGGGGTAGGGCTGAGCCTTTTCTTCCAGAGTATGGGGGGCATGGTCAGTGGCAATGCAATCCAGGATCCCGTCCTGCAGCCCCTGCCACAGTTGCTCCGAATTGGGGGGATCCCGCAGGGGGGGGTTCATCTGGGCCAGGGATCCCAGCCGGGCGTAATCGGCGGTGCTGAGCAGCAGGTGCTGAGGGGTCACTTCTGCCGTCACCCAGGCCGGCTTGTGCTGGCGCAGCAGTTCCACCTCTAGGCCGGTGGAGAGGTGCAAAATGTGCAGCCGATGGCGGTAGCGGGTGGCCAAGTCCAAAGCCCGCCGTGAGGCGATCAGGGCCGATTCCTCGTCCTGAATTTGCGAGTGAACGGCTACATCTGTGCGTCCGGCAAACAGGGCCTTACGGGCTTTGATGCGAGACAGATCTTCAGCATGGACGGCAATTAAGAAGTTGGGATCCGTTTCCCCGAAAATCCGCTCCAGCGCCGCCTGATCATCCACCAACAGGGGCCCATGCATGGATCCCATGAAGATTTTGATGCCACAGGCTCCCTGCACCGTTTGCAACTCTTCTAAGTTATCGGCAGTGGCCCCGATGAAAAAGCCGTAATTGACCACACACTTGCTGCCTGCACGGGCCAACTTGTCATCCAGCGTCGCTTGGTCAATCGTCAGCGGGTCGGTGTTGGGCATCTCCAAAAAGCTGGTCACCCCGCCCCGGGCACAGGCCCAGGATCCCGTCTGCAGGTCTTCTTTGTGCTCTCGGCCCGGCTCGCGGAAGTGAACTTGCGGATCGATCACCCCCGGCATCAAGGTATGGCCCTCGGCGTCGATGACCTTGGCCACCCCTTCTGGCGAGAGGTTTTGGCCGATTTGGGCAATGCGCCCCTCCCGCACCAGCACATCCCCCCGCCAGGGATCCCCTTCCGGCACCAGCAGCTCAGCATTTCGGATCAGCAAATCGCCAGACAAAGCTCCGCCCTCCCTCAAAGGCGCTCTCAAGATAAAGACTATTGACTTGGCTCCGCCAGCACAACCGCATCTGGATCCACTGACAGATGGGCGATCAGCCGATCCACCAACCGCGAGAGGGTTGCCTGTTCTTCTGGGCTGAGACAGCCGTAGGTTTGCTCCCGCAACTGCCAAATCAGAGGGGGTAAAACGTCTTTCAGCTCCTCCCCTGCAGGTGTGAGGTAGACCCGCCAAATCCGCCGATCCTCAGGATCCCGCTGCCGCCGGATCAGCTCCCGTTTTTCCATGCCATCCAACACCCCGGTCATGGTGCCCCCCAACTGCTGCAAGCGCTCACAAATAGTGGAAGTAGGGATCCCGTCTTCTTCCCAAAGGCAGCAGAGCACCACCCAATGGGAGATGGTCAGGCCAAAAGGCTCCAAATGAGACTGCAACTTCCGCCGCACCAATTGAGACAACAGCCGAATGCGGTAGCCCAGGGAGTTGGGGGCGAGAATGTCATGCCACCGTTCCAGGAAAGCCTGCTTTTCCGATTGAACCATCTCCCCGGTTTGACTGTTTCCCATCGGCGGCCTGGAATGCTCGGAATCTAAAT
>NZ_JANSHW010000416.1:1032-3024 GCF_047461815.1 Synechococcus sp. R6-10 | reverse complement strand
GATCGACTACGCCATTCGTTTGGTGCGTTTTGAAGAGCGCTACCGGGATGTTTTCGGCTTTGTGTTCGGCTCCACCCTGGTTTTCCAAAGCCTAGAGCTGGCCCAGCCCCACATCGGCAAGCACCGCATGGTTACTCTGGAAGGGGAGCTGTTGGAAACTTCGGGCGCCATGACCGGCGGCAGCGCCCCCCAGCGAACTGGGATCCACTTTTCTGCCGGCGAACCTTCCGAGGAGGCCGCCTTGCGCTCCCGCTTGGCCGAGCTGGAGGAACTGCTGGCCGCCCTCACCCTGCGCCTACAAGCAGCCCAAGCCCGCGAAAAACAACTGGCCCAAGCCCTGCTCCTGGCTCGCCAAGACGCCCTGCAAGCCCAGCAATATCTGGAGCGGCACCAAGCCGACTGCCAAAAGCAACAGGCCCGCCTGCAACACCTGCAGGGATCCCTGGCGCAAAGGCAAAGCGAAAGCCACCAGATCCAGCAGCGGCTCGACCAGATTCAACTGCGTTGGGATCCCTTGCAACAGCGCCTAGCCGATCTCGCCCTCAAGCTCAGCCAACTGGAGGGATCCCCGGTGAACCAGCATTGGCAGCAACTGCAGCAGGCGGTGCAGCAGCAAGAAAGTCGCTTGGCAGAGCTGCAGCAGCAACTGGCCCAACTGGAGCGGCAACAGCAGGAGAACTCCGGCCAACAACACCTGAAACAGGCCCAAATCCAGCACCACCAGGAGCGCCTGCAGGAGAGCAAACAGCGCCAAGCCTATCTGCAGGAGCAAATCGTCCAAGCCCAAGCCACCCTTGGTCACATCCAGCAGCACCTTGCCGAGCAACGGCAACAGATAAGCCAGATCGAGGCCCGACTTTCCCACCTGCGCCAAGAGCGGGATCGGCAAGAATTCCAATTGCGGGCTCAACAACAGCAGATCCAACGCCTGGAGTGGGAACGCTACAACGCCCTCACCCAACAACAGGAAAAAGAGGCTCTGCTGGCCCAACTGCAAACCCAACTGCAAGCGGTGGTTCAAGAGCTGCCGGATCCGCTGCCCGACTTGCCCGCCACCCTGACCTTAGACGAGCTGCAGCGGCAAAAACGCAAAATCGAAGAGCAATTGCGATCCCTGGAGCCGGTAAACATGCTGGCCATTGCCGAATACGAACAGACCCAAGCTCGCCTGCGGGATCTCAGCGCCAAACTGGAAACCCTGCACCAAGAGCGCACCGAGTTGTTGCTGCGCATCGAGAACTTTTCCACCCTGCGTCGGCAAGCCTTCTTGGATGCCTTTCATGCCGTCAACGGCCATTTTCAAACCATCTTTGCCCAACTTTCCGATGGGGATGGTCATTTGGAATTGGAAAACCCAGAGGATCCCTTCGCAGGCGGTCTAACCTTGGTGGCCCACCCCAAAGGTAAGCCGGTGCGCCGTCTCAGCGCCATGTCGGGAGGAGAAAAATCCTTGACAGCCCTCAGCTTTATTTTTGCTCTGCAGCGATTCCGCCCTTCCAGCTTTTACGCCTTTGATGAAGTAGATATGTTTTTGGACGGGGCCAATGTGGAAAAATTGGCCAATATGATCTGGCAGCAATCTCGTCAGGCGCAGTTTTTGGTGGTCAGTTTACGCCGCCCCATGATCGAAAAAGCTGAGCACACCATTGGTGTAACCCAGGCCCGCGGTGCATACACTCAGGTGATCGGCCTGACCAAACCCGCCCCTCACCCCAGTTAAGATGTGGCTTGGTTAAGAGCAGAGGGCAAATCCTGAGGTCCCATTAGACTCATTCTAAGAATGGTTTAGGAGTGTCCAAACGCCTGCCATGGTTGCTCTGACTCTGAATCTATCCCCCCTGACAACCCTGAGCCGAGCAGATTTTATTCGGCTTTGTGCCGCCAATCCTGACCTGAAGCTGGAGCGTACCGCTCAAGGAGAATTGGTTATCATGTCTCCAACCGGCGGGGAAACCGGCCACTGGAATGCCGAAATCACCACAGACTTAACCC
>NZ_JANSHW010000416.1:0-1022 GCF_047461815.1 Synechococcus sp. R6-10 | reverse complement strand
CCTGATTTGGCCTGGATCCCGATTGAAAAGTGGGAAGCTTTGGATCCCTCAGTCCGTCAAGGATTTTTGCCCTTGTGCCCCGATTTTGTGGTGGAGATCCTCTCGCCCACCGATTCTTGGATCCAAACTCAGGCCAAGATGCAAGAATACATGGACAACGGCTGCCGGCTGGGGTGGCTGCTGGATCCCAAGGCCAAGCGGGTGATGATCTACCGACAAGGGCAAGCGCCGGAATTGGTCGAAGATCCGGAAACCCTATCAGGAGAGGACGTGCTGCCGGGCTTCACCTTGCCCATCCGCAAGATCTGGTCGGCTTGATATGAGTAGCTTTCACGGATTTACGATCCCTGATACAGCTTTTTTCCACACCCTTAACCCAGCCAACTCTGATGGATCTCTTGCATGACAGGGATCCCACGCAATTGCAGAACTCTCCCAACCTTGGAAACAGCTGCAGTAAAAATGTTGAGCGATAGGCCAAAAACAGGCGGAGTCACACTACCATGGCTGCTCTGACTCTGAATCTATCTCCCCTGATAACCCTCAGCCGAGCAGATTTTATCCGGCTTTGTGCCGCCAATCCTGAGCTGAAGCTGGAGCGTACTGCCCAAGGAGAATTGGTCATCATGTCTCCAACCGGTGGGGAAACGGGCAATCTTAACTTTGAAATTGCCGGGGAAGTTTATGTTTGGAATCGGCAATCGGGCCGAGGGAAAAGCTTTGATTCTTCCACCGGATTTTCCTTGCCTTCAGGCAGCGACCGCTCCCCTGATTTGGCCTGGATCCCGATTGAAAAGTGGGAAGCTTTGGATCCCTCAGTCCGTCAAGGATTTTTGCCCCTGTGCCCCGATTTTGTGGTGGAGATCCTCTCGCCCACCGACTCTTGGATTCAAACTCAGGCCAAGATGCAAGAATACATGGACAACGGCTGCCGGCTGGGGTGGCTGCTGGATCCCAAGGCCAAGCGGGTGATGATCTACCGACAAGGGCAAGCGCCGGAATTGGTCGAAGATCCGGAAACC
>NZ_JANSHW010000415.1:0-576 GCF_047461815.1 Synechococcus sp. R6-10 | reverse complement strand
GATCCCAAGGCCAAGCGGGTGATGATCTACCGACAAGGGCAAGCGCCGGAATTGGTCGAAGATCCGGAAACCCTATCAGGAGAGGACGTGCTGCCGGGCTTCACCTTGCCCATCCGCAAGATCTGGTCGGCTTGATATGAGTAGCTTTCACGGATTTACGATCCCTGATACAGCTTTTTTCCACACCCTTAACCCAGCCAACTCTGATGGATCTCTTGCATGACAGGGATCCCACGCAATTGCAGAACTCTCCCAACCTTGGAAACAGCTGCAGTAAAAATGTTGAGCGATAGGCCAAAAACAGGCGGAGTCACACTACCATGGCTGCTCTGACTCTGAATCTATCTCCCCTGATAACCCTCAGCCGAGCAGATTTTATCCGGCTTTGTGCCGCCAATCCTGAGCTGAAGCTGGAGCGTACTGCCCAAGGAGAATTGGTCATCATGTCTCCAACCGGTGGGGAAACGGGCAATCTTAACTTTGAAATTGCCGGGGAAGTTTATGTTTGGAATCGGCAATCGGGCCGAGGGAAAAGCTTTGATTCTTCCACCGGATTTTCCTTGCCTTCAGGCAGCG
>NZ_JANSHW010000414.1:0-1188 GCF_047461815.1 Synechococcus sp. R6-10 | reverse complement strand
GGGCCAGGATAGAGAAGGAAGAGGAACGGCGAGGGCACATATCAACACTACGGGAAAGCGGACGCCGCGGATAGCCTAGAAGAGGTTGTGGGGAAAAGAAAGATTCAAAAGGCATAGGAGGCGGACGGCGGAGAGCTAGACCCCCGCAGCTGCCAGAGTTGAGGCCGAGACAGAAGCGCGTTGAAATGGGATCCCCTTGTTGATGGCCTCCGCCGCCCACTTGCCGGAGAGGATGGCCCCCTCCATGCTGCCCAGGAAGGGCTGTAGGGTGTAGCTGCCCGCCAAGAAGAAGTTGGGAATAGGGGTAACTTGAGTGGGGCGATACTGCTGTCTGCCAGGGGTAGCCTTGTAGACCGAGCGCGGCGTTTTCACCACCACCCACTTGCGCACGCGGGCGGGGTTGGGGCCGGTAAGGTGCTGGGGAAAGAGTTTTTTCAGTTCCTCCAGCGTGGCGGCAAAGATCTCCTCATCGCCGCGATCAATCCACTCGGCAGCCGGAGCCAGCACCAGCTCCAACATGGACCGCTCCGGATCGGCATAGGCCCGGCAGGTGTTGCTCATGTCGGCATACACGCTCAATAGCGGCGAGCGGGAAAACAAGGAGTGATCGATGTGAGTAATCTTGCGGTCAAACCAGATCTGCAGGCTAATTACTGGCACCCCCTCCAGTTCACGCAGCTTTTGGAAAAAGGGGATCCCCCACCACTGCGCCGGCAGCAGCTCCTTGAGCGCGTCCACCGAAAGGGCCGAGACATAGGCATCGGCAGTCACCTCCACCGGCCCAGAGAGGGTGGCTAAGCAAAACCCGGCCACGCTGTTATCGAGGTTGAGACGAATGTCCTGCAACGCCGCCTTCAAATGCACTTCCCCCCCACGGGCGACAATGTAGTCCACCATCGGCTGGCAGAGCCGCTCTGGGGGAGCGCCGTCTAGGTAGGCAATCCTAGAGCCATCTTTTTGCTGCAAAAAGCGGTTCAAGGCCGTCAGGGGCACCATGGCCGAGATCTCCTCCGGGTTGATGAAGGCCAGGGCCTTGGAGACGGCAATGAAAATATCGGTGTTGACCCGCTCGTCAATACCCTGCCGCCGCAGCCATTCCAAGAGGCTATAGCGATCCATCTGCTCCACATAGCGCTGGCCGCGAATCATGGCCGGCACCAGCCCCAGGGCAAACTTCACCTTTTCCCC
>NZ_JANSHW010000413.1:0-4802 GCF_047461815.1 Synechococcus sp. R6-10 | reverse complement strand
CGGCTGAAGTGGGCTTTAAGGGTGAGGCCAAAGGGGTGTAGGTAAGTGTTGTAGTCTAGCTCTTCCGTGCCTTCCACATAGGCGGAGAAAAACCGGCCAAGATCGGCACCGGCTGCCCGCTCAAACGCCTCCCGCAAGTCTTGGTCGCTGTAGCCCTTCTCTGACCGACCAAAGCGCTGCCACAGATCCTGCAAAGCCGTATCCAGGGATCCCTGACCGCCGGAAAGGTGACGGATGTGCAGATCCAGCAGCCAACAGACCAAAGCCCCTTTTAAGTAATAAGAAACCTGGCTGTTGAGGGTGTTTTCGTGGGGGCGGTAGAGTTTGATCCAGGTATCGAAGCTGGACTCCCGCAGCGATTGCACGGCCCGGCCCGGAGTACGCTGCAAGCGACCAATCTGTTCGGAAAGAATCTTCAAGAAATCGCCGGCACTGAGGATCCCTGCCCTCAATAAGATGACGTTTTCGTAATAGCTGGTCGCCCCCTCACAAAACCACAGACATTCCAGATAATTTTCCTGGTTGTAATCGATCTTTTCCAATGCCAGAGGACGCAGACGCTTGACATTCCAGGCATGAAACAACTCGTGGGCCAGCAAAGACAAAAAGCGCCGATAGGACTCTGGCTGATGCAGCTCTAGCCCAGAGTAAAGAAGGGTGGTGCTGTACTTGTGCTCAAGGCCACCAAATCCTCCCGGCGACAAATGCACAATGAACCAGTAGCGGTCGTAGGGTAGCCCACCGAAAAACGCGGCTGTGGTTTTGACAATCGCCTTAGCATCAGCGACAGCCCGCTCCACATCCAGAGTGCCCGACCCCCAAACCACAAGGTAATGCGGGATCCCTTCCACCTCAAACGATTGCATCCGATGCAGGCCCACCTCCACCGGGCTATCCACCAGCTCGTCGTAGTCTTCCGCCACAAAAGACTGGCCGGAAGTGGGATCCTCAGAAGGAGAGGTCAAGGGCCGCAAACTGGTGGCGATGTGCCAATCCGGCTTGGGGGGGATCACCGTCAAAGTGTAGGGTTCCCGCTCGCGACCGGGCACGTAGAGGAAGAGCGCTGCCCCGTTGAAATAGGCGTGGGTCAAATCCAGATGGTTCGTGCGCACCGTCAGCTCATAGGCATAGACCCGATAGCACACCTTCACAGCAGAAGAACCCGGCGGATCGATTTGCCAGGTATTCTTATCCACCTTCCGCCAGGCCAAAGGGATCCCTTGCTCAGTTGCCGCCTGAAACTCCTGCACATGACGGGCATACTCCCGCACCAAGTAGGATCCCGGCGTCCACACCGGCAGTCGCAGCCGCAAAGGCATCTTTGGCTCCACCTCTCGGAGCAGCAGCTCCACCTCCAGGAGGTGATTGGCCGGATCCGGCATCCGCACCGTGAAATGCTGGCGGCTCAGTTGAGAAGGTGCAGCAACAGTAACCTCTGGGATCCCCATAGATAGATAGAATGTTCCAACCCACTCCACTCTCTACCGCCAAGGGCCGACGCAACCCCCAGCGACAATGGCTCTTATCCTAACCCCTGCTTTCGGTTGGGGATCCCTTTCTGGGGCAAAAACGAGACTCAAAAATGTAGCACGTGCTACAAAGATGCCTGGGCAGAACCTTCTACTTTAGGGTAAATCTTGGTATCATCATCGATTCTGAAGTCAAGGGGTTGCAACCTAGCCTAATGCTTCTAGATTGATCTTAATAGGTTGATCTTAGGTATAAACTGACCTTAAAAGGTTGATGAGTATGGCGGTGGCCGTAGCGGAAAAATCTCTGATCACAGCCTTCAAGCAATTGGGAGGCCCTCACCATCCTCCGGTTATCGAAACGTTTGAGCGCGGGAAGACCATTTTTTTTCCAGGGGATCCGGCGGAGCGGGTTTACTTTTTGGTAAAGGGAGCCGTTAAGCTCTCGCGGGTCTACGAAATGGGAGAGGAAATCACCGTTGCCCTCCTGCGGGAAAACAGCATCTTCGGCGTGCTCTCCTTTATCACGGGACAGCGCTCCGACCGCTTTTATCACTCGGTGGCTTTTACACCTACCGAGTTACTCTCTCTGCCGATCGAGCAGGTGGAAAAATCCTTGCAGGAGAACGCCGAACTGGCCATGTTGCTGGTTAAAAGCCTGTCGTCTCGTATCTTGCAAACGGAGATGATGATCGAGACGCTGGCTCATCGCGACATGGGATCCCGTCTGGTCAGCTTTTTGTTGATCCTCTGTCGCGATTTCGGGGTGCCTGGCCCAGATGGGGTCACCATCGATCTCAAGCTGTCTCACCAGGCCATTGCCGAGGCCATTGGCTCAACCCGCGTCACCATCACCCGCCTGTTGGGAGAGCTGCGCAAGAAGAAGTACATCTCCATTCACAAGAAGAAGATCACCGTACACGACCCGATGCGGCTGAGCCATCGCTTTGCCTAGAAGGAAGAGGAGAACACCTCCTGAGCAGCACCCTGCCTAGGCAAACCCCGCTCGACGGTTGGTTGAAGCTCTGGCCGGCCTATGTTCAATCTACTGCTGCAGCCTTGAAGAATCTCTATACCTAAAGGACAGACTTAAAGTTTTCTGGAAGCTGACCGGATCGCGGGCAAGAATCTACTAGTCTATGGGGGGATCTGGCTTTGGCCAGAGCTATCTAGCCAATTGCTGAGGTGTAACTGTGGAAACGGCCATCGAGTGGATTACCGCCCATGAGATCCTCGACTCGCGAGGACGCCCCACCCTAGAAGCCCTGGTGGGTTTAGCCAATGGGGCGACGGGCTTGGCGCAGGTTCCCAGCGGCGCTTCGACCGGTACCTTCGAGGCCCATGAGCTGCGGGACGGGGATCCCAAACGCTACGGCGGTAAGGGTGTGCTGAGGGCGGTGGAAAACATCCTTGGCCCCATCCAGTCGGAGCTGCAGGGAGAAGATGCCCTCAACCAAGCCCGTATTGACCAGTTGCTGATCGACCTGGACGGCACCCCCAACAAGTCCCGCCTGGGGGCCAACGCTATTTTGGCAGTTTCTCTGGCGACAGCCAAAGCGGCTGCGGAAGCAGTGGGCTTGCCTCTTTACAAATACCTGGGGGGGCCCTTTGCCAACCTGCTGCCGGTGCCGCTGATGAACGTGCTCAACGGCGGCGCCCACGCCGACAACAACGTCGATATTCAAGAATTTATGCTTGTGCCCATTGGAGCGGCCAGCTTTCGCGAGGCGCTGCGCTACGGGGCTGAGGTGTTTGCGGTACTAAAACAAGTGCTGCAGCAGAAGGGGCTGTCCACCGGTGTGGGGGATGAAGGGGGGTTTGCTCCTGATCTCGACTCCAATGCGGCGGCTTTGGATCTGCTGATGACGGCTATTGAACAGGCAGGCTACAAACCGGGAGCAGATATCGCCTTGGCCTTGGATGTGGCCGCCAACGAGCTGCTGCAGGATGGGCAATATCACTTTGAGGGCAAAGCCCACAGCGCGGCTGATATGGTGGCTTACTACCAGCAACTGCTGGCCAACTATCCCATCCTTTCCATTGAAGATGGGCTAGCGGAAGAAGACTGGGCCGGTTGGCAAGCCATGACCGCTCAACTGGGATCCCGGGTACAGCTGGTGGGAGATGACCTGTTTGTAACCAACCTGACCCGCCTGCAAAAGGGTATCGACAGCGCCGCCGCCAACGCCATTTTGATCAAGCCCAACCAAATCGGCACCCTGACGGAGACCGTCTCGGCCATCCAATTGGCAGTTCAAGCCGGCTTTCGCACCATCATCAGCCACCGCTCTGGCGAGACGGAAGACACCACCATTGCCGACTTGGCGGTGGCCACCCGTGCCGGGCAGATCAAAACCGGATCCCTCTGCCGCAGCGAGCGCATTGCCAAGTACAACCAACTGCTGCGCATCGAAGACGAGCTGGGGGAAGCGGCAGTTTATGCCGGTCGGGTGGGCCTGGGTCCTAGAGCTCGCTAACTTCCCGTTCCGTCCCAGGGGATCCCTAGCACCTGCACCAAAAAGGCCCAGCGGTCGGCAGCTTCCTCAATCAGCTTGCTGGTGGGCTTGCCGGCCCCGTGCCCTGCCTTGGTGTCGATGCGGATGAGGATGGGCTGGGATCCCCCCTGGGCTGCCTGCAGGGCAGCGGCAAACTTGAAGCTGTGGGCGGGCACCACCCGGTCGTCGTGATCTGCGGTGGTGATCAGGGTGGCGGGATAGGCAGTGCCGGGCTTGAGGTTGTGCAGAGGGGAATAGGCGTAGAGGGCCTTGAATTCCTCCGGGTTCTCCGGGGATCCGTACTCGGAGATCCAGGCCCAGCCGATGGTGAACTTATGAAAGCGCAGCATGTCGAACACCCCCACTGCCGGCAGGGCCGCTGCAAACAGCTCCGGCCTCTGAACCAGGCAGGCCCCCACCAGCAGGCCGCCGTTGCTGCCGCCGGAGATGGCCAACTTGGCGGGGTTGGTGTAGCCATGGGCTATCAGCCACTCGGCAGCGGCAATAAAGTCGTCGAACACCTTTTGCTTGTTGAGCTTGGTGCCCGCCTGGTGCCACTCTTCTCCGTACTCGCCGCCGCCGCGCAAACTTGGCTGGGCATAGACACCGCCCATTTCCAGCCAGGCCACCAGACCCACTGAAAAGCTGGGGGTAAGTGAGATGCCAAAGCCACCGTAGCCATACAGCAGGGTGGGGTGATCCCCTGTCCGAGCCAGGCCGCGGCGGTGGACGAGGAACATGGGGATGCGGGTGCCATCTTTGCTAGGGTAGAACACCTGCTGCACCTCGTAGGCCTGGGGATCGAAATCCACCTGGGGCTGACGGAACAGGGTGCTGG
>NZ_JANSHW010000412.1:0-7006 GCF_047461815.1 Synechococcus sp. R6-10 | reverse complement strand
AGCAGACCGGGGATGAGAAACTCGCCCGCATGGTTCAACCGACCATCCGTAACCAGGTGGGGCAGGCCCTCTTCGCCGCAGAGCAGCTTGCTGTAGCGCTCAAAGCGCTTGCTGGTTTGGGCCAGCTTTTGCTGGTAAACAGGGGCCATAGCAGGGCTGGCGTTGAGGATCTTCTCCTCTAGGCTGCTCAGGCGTTCGTTCATCAGGGCCTGAAAGGCGGGAACTTCGCTGCAAGGTTTCAGACCAATCAAGGGCTCTGCCTGCACAGATTGGGCGAGGCCAAGCGCAATGCAAAGGGCCAAAAGAAGGCTTAAAAAGGTTCGCATAGCAGGATTTGTCCTTGAGGTAGGGGTCTAGGATCTGTCCAAATGCTAAGGGATGCTAAGTGCAGAAACAGGCACTAAACGGTTAGTATCATACTCCTGAGCGCCTCGCCCCGACGGATCCTGAGTTTTAGCTCACACAATTCTTAATTTAAGGATCCCAAGGCTTTCCTATTCCTTTCCCCAGCTTGCTCTCCCATGCCCCGCGTCCTTGCCATCGAAACCAGTTGTGACGAAACGGCTGTGGCTGTGGTGGCGGCGGATGCAGCCTGGCCGGGGTTTGCCCCACGGCAGCTCAGCTCCGTGGTGGCCAGCCAAATCGACCTTCATGCTGCTTACGGGGGGGTGGTGCCGGAGGTGGCCTCTCGTCAGCATGTGGAAACCTTGCCCTTTGTGCTGGAGAGGGCTCTGCAACAGGCAGGATTGGAGGTGGCCGAGGTAGATGCCATTGCCGTAACCTGTGCGCCGGGCCTGGTGGGATCCCTGCTGGTGGGGCTGATGGGGGCCAAGACCCTGGCTTTGCTTTACGACAAGCCCCTGATCGGGGTGCATCATCTGGAGGGCCATCTCTTCAGCGGCTTCTTGGCAGAGCCCGATTTGCGCCCCCCCTGCCTATGCCTTTTGGTATCGGGAGGCCATACCAGCCTGATTTGGATGAAGGACTACGGGGACTACCAGACGGTGGGCCGCACCCGCGACGATGCTGCCGGCGAGGCATTTGATAAGGTGGCGCGGCTGTTGGGGCTGGGCTACCCGGGGGGGCCGCAGATCGACCGTTGGGCTCAGCAGGGGGATCCGCAGCGCTTTCCCCTGCCTGAGGGCAAAGTGGAGCATCCCTACGACACAAGCTTCAGCGGCCTGAAAACGGCGGTGTTGCGCCTAGTCCAGCAGTTGCAGCAGCAAGGCCAGGAGTTGCCCATTGCCGATATTGCCGCCAGCTTCCAGGCCTGTCTGACCCATGTGCTCACCGAAAAGGCAGTGGCCTGCGCCGAGGCGCTGGGCCTCTCGACACTGCTGCTGACCGGAGGGGTGGCTGCCAATCGAGAGCTGAGGGCCCGCCTCAGGGAAGCAGCCCGGCAAAAGGGGTTGCGGGTGGTGATCCCGCCTCTAGCCCTCTGCACCGACAATGCGGCCATGATCGGGGCGGCTGGGCTCTGCCACTGGCTGCGGGGGGAGGTCTCGCCGCTGGAGCTGGGGGTGGCCTCTCGCCTGCCCCTGGAAGGGATCCCTTCCCTCTACATGGATGGGGGCGGAGCTCACAGAGAAGAACAGACGGGATCCGCCGCCCTCTGACGTTGCCTCACCTCAAGGTAGATGAGCAGCGCGTTGATGTCGGCGGGGTTGACACCGCCGATGCGGGCTGCCTGGCCCACGGTGAGGGGACGCACCGCCGAGAGCTTATCCCGCGACTCTTTGGAGAGGGTGGGGATGGAGTGGTAGTCCAGATCGGGGGGCAGAGGGCGGTGGTACTGCTTGCTCACCTGCTCAATTTGGCTCTGCTGCCGCTGGATGTAGCCGCTGTATTTGACGGCAATCTCTGCCGCCTCCTGCTCAAAGGGATCCAGCTCCGCATCCCCCAGCCCCAGTTCCAGGAGATCGGAGTAGTGAATCTGGTTGCGGCGCAAGATCTCGGCCAGAGTGGCGGATCCCTTGATCCCCTGCCCCGTCAGTTGGCTTAGTTGGATGCCGGCCAGGTCGTGGGCCTTCACCCGCTGCGTTTCCAGGCGCTCGATTTCTGCGGCAATGCGCGCTTGCTTGGCTTGGAACAGGGCCCAGCGCCGGTCATCGATCAAGCCCCATTCTCGCCCCAGGGGGGTGAGCCGTTGGTCGGCATTGTCGGAGCGCAGGATGAGGCGGTATTCGGAGCGGCTGGTGAGCATGCGGTAGGGCTCCCGCAGTTCTTTGGTGCAGAGATCGTCGATGAGGGTGCCGATGTAGCTGGACTCCCGCGGCAGGGTGACCAGGGGCTTGCCTTGAACCAGGCGGGCGGCGTTGATCCCGGCTATGAGCCCCTGAGCTGCCGCCTCTTCGTAGCCGGTGGTGCCGTTGATCTGGCCGGCGCAAAACAACCCCTGCACCTTTTTGGTCATCAGAGTGGGGTAGAGCTGGGTGGCCGGCAGATAGTCGTATTCCACCGCATAGGCAGGCCGCAGCATGACGCACCGCTCCAGGCCAGGCAAGGAGCGCAACATCTGGATCTGGATTTTCTCAGGCATCCCCGTGGAGAACCCCTGGATGTAGAGCTCCGGCAGATCCCGCCCTTCCGGCTCAATAAAAATCTGATGGCTTTCCTTGTCGGCAAAGCGGACAATCTTGTCTTCGATGCTGGGGCAGTAGCGGGGCCCTTTGGCCTCCACCCAGCCGCCATAGACAGGGGTTTCGTGGAGATTTTCCCGGATGATGCGGTGGGTCTCTGGGGTGGTGCGGGTCAAGTAGCAATCCATCTGCTCCCTTGGCACCCACACCTCGGGGTCGAAGCTAAACCAGCGCACATCGGGATCCCCCGGTTGCCGCTCCATGACCGAAAAATCCACGCTGCGCCGATCCACGCGGGCAGGGGTGCCGGTTTTCAGCCGGCCCGTTTCAAAGCCCAGTTGGCGCAGGGTGTCGGTCAGCCCTTCCACGGCAAATTCCCCTGCCCGTCCGGCAGATTGCCAGTGACGGCCAATCCAGATGCGCCCCCCCAAAAACGTACCGGTGGTCAGGATCACCGCTCGGCAGCCGAAGATGGTGCCAAAGTGGGTGACCACGCCGACAATCTCATCGTTGCGCTCCAGCACCAAATCGGTGACAGTGCCCTCGCGAATCGTCAGGTTAGGCTGGTTTTCCACCACCGAGCGCATCACCCGCGCATATTCCCTTTTGTCGGTTTGCGCCCGCAGCGCCCACACCGCCGGCCCCCGCGAACGGTTGAGCACCCGCTTTTGCAAATAGGTGCGGTCGGTAACTTTGCCCATCTCGCCGCCGAGAGCATCGATTTCGTGCACCAGCTGCGATTTGGCCGGGCCGCCGACGGCAGGGTTACAGGGTTGCCAGGCGATCTTGTCCAGATTCAATGTCAGCATGAGGGTGTTACAGCCCAGCCGCGCTGCTGCCAATGCTGCCTCACAGCCGGAGTGCCCCCCGCCGACCACCACCACATCGTAGTGATCGAGAAAATCAATGCTGTCCCGTCCAACTCTGAGCATAGGGT
The DNA here is from genome assembly GCF_047461815.1 of Synechococcus sp. R6-10. Classification (NCBI taxonomy): domain Bacteria; kingdom Bacillati; phylum Cyanobacteriota; class Cyanophyceae; order Synechococcales; family Synechococcaceae; genus Synechococcus; species Synechococcus sp. R6-10. Next base: position 3,490 of record NZ_JANSHW010000412.1, on the reverse strand, counting down.
GGCAATTCCAAAATGAATAGCCGGGATCCCCGGTCTTTTAATTTTCAGGTTATTTCAGCTCGCTTATCCAGCTTAGCGATGGCGGCAACGGATAGGGTTATTTGCGACCGGCCCGAGGCAGGCAGAGCAGTAGGGAAAGTTTTCTGTTGCCCTGGGAAATAAAGTTGGGTAGAGGCTCAGTTCCCAGCCTAAGTCACCTGATTGAAGAGTTGCAGAGACCTCAGGGCGCTGGGATCAGCTCCCCCAAGGCTGCCGATAGCAGGGGATCCCAGAGGAAAGGGCAGAGTCGCCCAAGGGATGTTGCGGCTCATACAAACACCAGACAGCCCGCCTGCGAGAGCCAAGCACCGATTCCATTATCCTCAACCGGATCTAATCCAGACTATTTTAGTCGGGTTTAGTTGACGCGGCAGATTGCGGGTGATAAGATTCCCCCCAACGATAGGTAAGTTCAATCCAGCGCCCACCCTTTCCTTCACCTTGAGGCTGCCCATGTCCCAAACTCTTTCCGAACGCCCGCTCAGCCCTGCCGATTCCCCGTTGGCCTCTGCCTTGCACAGCTCCAAGGTGGGCTTCAGCCGTTTGCGCTGTCGGGAGTGTGGCGCCGAGTATGAGCCGGTCGCCAAGCATGTTTGTGAGCTGTGTTTCGGCCCCCTCGAAGTGGCTTATGACTACGACTGGCTGAAGCGCACGGTTAGCCGTCAGAGCATCCAGGCCGGGCCGCATTCCATCTGGCGCTATCGGCCTTTTCTGCCGGTGACTTCTGAGAAGCCCATTGATGTGGGCACGGGCCTGACCCCTCTGATCAAAGCGGAGCGCCTGGGTCGGCGGCTGGGATTGAAAAATCTTTACATCAAGAACGATGCCGTCAACATGCCCACCCTCAGCTTCAAGGATCGGGTGGTGTCGGTGGCGCTGACCCGCGCCAAGGAGCTGGGTTTTACCACCGTTTCCTGCGCCAGCACGGGCAATCTGGCCAACTCCACCGCTGCTATTGCCGCCCACGCCGGCTTGGACTGCACCATCTTCATCCCGGCGGACTTAGAAGCGGGCAAAGTGCTGGGATCCCTGATTTACAACCCCACCGTCATGGCGGTGGAGGGCAACTACGACCAGGTGAACCGCCTCTGCGCCGAGGTGGCGGATCGCTACGGCTGGGGCTTCGTCAATATCAACCTGCGCCCCTACTACTCAGAAGGCTCCAAAACCCTGGCCTATGAGGTGGCGGAGCAATTGGGTTGGCAACTGCCGGATCAGGTGGTGATCCCGCTGGCCTCGGGATCCCTGTACACCAAGGTTTACAAAGGCTTCCAGGAGTTTGTGAAGGTGGGGCTGGTGGCGGATAAGCCGGTCACCTTCCACGGCGCCCAGGCGCAGGGATGTTCGCCCATTGCCCAAGCCTTCCGCGAGGGACGGGATTTTGTCACTCCGGTTAAGCCCAATACCATCGCCAAGTCCATCGCCATCGGCAACCCTGCCGACGGGATCTACGCCCTGGAGATCGCCCGCAAAACCGGCGGCCAGATCGAGACGGCTGCCGATCCGGAGATTGTTGCCGGCATCAAGCTTTTGGCCGAGACCGAAGGCATCTTCACCGAAACCGCCGGCGGCACCACCATTGCCGTGCTCAAACGCCTAGCAGAGTCCGGCCAACTTGATCCCGAGGCGGTTACAGTAGCCTACATTACTGGCAACGGTCTGAAGACCCAGGAGGCGGTTCAAGCCCACGTAGGCCATCCGCTGGTGATCTCGCCCAGGCTGGAGAGCTTTGAACAGGCTTTGGAGCGGGCCCGCACCCTGGAGCGGCTGGACTGGCAGGAGGCATCAGTATGAACTCGGTTTGCAGGGAAGACCCTCTCCATTGCCTCTTAACAGAATCTTAATGAAGAACTGTTAAGATCCCTGGCGTAGACCTATTGGCTCAGGAGCTTTGCACAATGCCTATCTTTCCTTCTGTTCAACGCCTTGTTCGCCGTTGGATCCCGTTGGCGGCTGTAGTGGCCCCGCTTGTCTTTGCTCCTGCGGCCCAGCCTCAAGGGCTAAACACCATTGCCGTTGAGCTGGAAACTTTGCCCAGCAGCTACTCGACGCTGGCGGCAGCTTTGCGGGCGACGGGCCTGAATACGGCGTTGGCAGGGCCGGGGCCGTTCACGGTCTTTGCCCCTTCCGATGTGGCCTTTGGGCAACTGCCGCCGGGTACGGTGGAGACGCTGTTGCAGCCGGCCAGCCGGGCTCAGCTCACCCGCATTCTCACGTATCATGTGGTGCCGGGGCGGATTACCTCGTTTGACCTGCGGCCCGGCCAATCGACCACTCTGACCACCTTGGCAGGGCTGCCGCTGCAGGTGCAGGTGGGATCCGATGGCAGCATCCGGGTCAACGGGGCTAACGTGAACCTGGCGGATATTCCAGTTTCCAACGGCGTGATTCACGGCATCGATGGGGTGCTGCTACCCTAGTTTTTTGATGTTGGTTAATGGACGAGGCATTGGGCTATGGCAGTCAAGGTGCTGATTCCCAACACGCTGCGGGCGCTCACCCAGGATCAGGGGGTGGTGAATTGCGAGGGATCCACCATCCGCGAATTGTTGGATGCTTTGGAACAACGCTGTCCGGGGATTAAGGCGCGGCTGTGCGATGAGAAGGGGGAATTGCGCCGCTTCGTCAACTTTTATGTGAACAGCGAAGACATTCGCTTCCTCAAGGGATGTGACACCCCTCTGCAAGATGGGGATGAGGTGAGCATCGTCCCTGCCGTTGCTGGGGGCTGAGGGCTGCCAAGCCTGCCGTGGACGCTGTGGAGTGGTTGAGCCAGCCGGCCCCGCTGGTGGCACCTGCCTTGCTGGGCATGGTTCTGGTGCGGCAATTTGCCGATGGGCTGCAGGTGCGGGCCCAGATCGTAGAGACGGAGGCCTACACGGCTGGGGATCCGGCCTGCCATGCCTACCGCCGCAAGACCCAACGCAACCAGGTCATGTTTGGCCCGCCAGGGCATCTCTACATCTATCGCATCTACGGCCTCTACCACTGTCTAAATATCGTTACCGAGCCAGAAGGGATCCCGGCGGCGGTTCTGATCCGGGCAGCTCAGTTGGATCGCCTGCCAGACTGGATCCCGGCCAACAAACAGAATCAGCCAGCACGGGCGGCGGCGGGGCCGGGCCTGCTCTGTCAAGCACTGCGCATCGACGGATCCCACAACGGCTGGCGGCTAGAGCGGGCGGAAGCCGGCCAGGAAGGCATTTGGCTGGAGGGATCCCCCTCTTGGCAAACGCAGTTGTCCATCGTCCAAACCACCCGCATCGGCATCACCCAAGGAGCCGAGATCCCCTGGCGCTGGTACATTGGTGGACATCCGGCGGTGTCGCGCTATTAGTGGGGGCAGGCGGACAATGCTCGCAGAAGGCAGTGGCTAAAGGACTGATACATTTACGCTGAACACTGCTGAACATCACTGTTCAACTATGCAGCGATAGCATTCTGTTTGTTT
>NZ_JANSHW010000411.1:0-1441 GCF_047461815.1 Synechococcus sp. R6-10 | reverse complement strand
CGCCGCAGGACCAGCCCCATGAGCGCTTTGAGTTCCCTGAAGAAGTCCTCCCCCGCGGCAATGCGCTCTAAACCCACTGAGCTCGCTCGACTTTAGCTGCGGTAGATCCCTAGAGATCTGCTCTGTGAGGATGAGCGCTTGCCCAAGGGATCCCCTGCCGCGGATCCCAGTGGACAGGGAGCCCAACGGCAGGCGCTCGCGTTAACTAAACTTTTTTTGGTGTCTCTTGTTCCTGACTATCATTGGAGGTTGGTCTCTGTGACCTCGACAACATTTGGTTCTGCAGTGGTGCAAGATCGCACCCAAGGCGGATTTGCCTGGTGGGCTGGGAATGCCCGCTTGATTAATCTCTCCGGTCGGCTTTTGGGCGCCCATGTGGCCCACGCTGGCCTGATCGTCTTCTGGGCGGGGGCGATGCTGCTGTTTGAGGTGGCTCACTTCACGCCGGATCGGCCTATGTATGAGCAGGGCCTGATCCTGATGCCCCACGTGGCCACTCTGGGCTGGGGGGTTGGCCCGGGCGGCGAGGTGATTGACACCTACCCCTACTTTGTCATCGGGGTGCTGCACCTGATCTCCAGCGCCGTGCTGGGGTTGGGGGGCATTTATCACGCCATTCGCGGCCCAGAAACTCTGGAGCAGTCTTTCCCCTTCTTCGGCTACGACTGGAAAGACAAGAACAAGATGACCACCATCCTGGGGATCCACCTGATCCTGTTGGGGCTGGGGGCTTTCTTGTTGGTGGCCAAGGCCATGTGGTTTGGCGGTGTCTATGACACCTGGGCTCCAGGAGGTGGCGATGTGCGGGTGATCACCAACCCCACCTTGAACCCCGCCGTGATCTTCGGCTACTTGTTCAAATCTCCCTTTGGTGGGGAAGGCTGGATCATCAGCGTTGACAACATGGAGGATGTAATCGGCGGCCACATCTACATTGGCATCATCTGCATTGCCGGTGGGATTTGGCACATCCTCACCAAGCCCTTTGGTTGGGCTCGCCGCGCCTTTATCTGGTCTGGGGAGGCCTATCTCTCCTACAGCTTGGCGGCGGTTTCGCTGATGAGCTTCATTGCCACCTGCTACATCTGGTTCAACAACACCGTCTACCCCAGCGAGTTCTACGGCCCCACTGGCCCAGAAGCCTCGCAAGCGCAAGCCCTCACCTTCATCGTGCGCGACCAGCGCTTGGGGGCCAACATTGGCCAAGCCCAAGGTCCCACCGGTCTGGGTAAATACCTGATGCGCTCCCCCACGGGCGAGATCATCTTCGGCGGCGAGACGATGCGCTTCTGGGATGTGCGGGCTCCCTGGAAAGAGCCGCTGCTGGGCCCCAATGGGTTGGATCTGGATAAGCTGAAAAACGACATTCAGCCCTGGCAAGCCCGCCGTGCAGTGGAGTACATGACCCATGCGCCGCTGGGATCCCTGAACTCGGTGGGTG
>NZ_JANSHW010000410.1:0-817 GCF_047461815.1 Synechococcus sp. R6-10 | reverse complement strand
AGGAGACCCCCCCGCTGGAGCTGCCGCCTCGCCCACCACCGCCATATCCCCCACCGCCAACATAGCTGGAGGTGTAGCCGTAAGCCGCGGAACGGCTGTAGTCACTGCGGTAGCCGGATTCCCCAAGGACTCCGTCCCGCTTACGCGAGCGGCCAGCAAAGGACTCCGTCCCGCTACCGCGAAAGGCAGAGGAACGGGCGGATCCGTCGTAGCCGCGGTTGCTGGAGACAGAACGGCGGGAAACCAGGGCTTGCCCAGGACGCTCACCGGCTCCAGGGGATCCTGCAGCGGCTTTCTGCCCCCCCTTTTCGCTGTCAACACGAGACCCCTCGTCTCGGCCAGTCTGGGGGGAGCGGTTGGAAGGGCGAGAAGTGGCCCCTTGCGCGGACTCCCTGTAGCTATCCCGCCCATTCTCCAAGGACTCCGTCCCGCTACCGCGATCGTCCAGCCAATCCTCTGCGCCCACAAAGGTTGAGCCCTCTTCCGGCAAAGGGGGTGGGGAACGACGACTTTGCCGCTCCCTTCCTTCACCAGAGTTTGCAACCGAGGAGACCGCGGCTTCCTCACCGGCAGAATCCGGGGAATGGCGGCTGGGATCGGGGGCAGCAGTCCGTTCCGCTGCTGCAATGGGATCTTGATCCTCAAACTCAGAAAAACCCATAGTTCTTCGAGCGCTCCCCTCAGCTGCCAAGGCAAGACGGCTTTCAATTTCACTCCCCCGAAGGGAAGCAACTACTGTATCCTAGCAGCTGATACATTTACGCTGAACACTGCTGAACATCACTGTTCAACTATGCAGCGATAGCATTCTGTTTGT
>NZ_JANSHW010000409.1:0-12047 GCF_047461815.1 Synechococcus sp. R6-10 | reverse complement strand
GGCAACTAGCTTCACATCCAGAGGGGTGGTGCTCTGGCGGAGATGCTGCACAACCTCCAGAAACTTGACCTGGGAGAACTCCCCCACAGTGCCGGTGATGGGATCCGAGAGAAGCCCCTCCTCTTGCGAGCGCTGATTGGCCTGGTTCAGCAGCCCCAGCAGTTGCTGTTGGATCTGATTTTCGCTCAAACCCGGTTGAATCACCCCGTGGGCCAGCACGGATCCCTTGGCGAAAATCCGCTGGTTGGGGTAAATCTGCACGAGCACAGGCACAGGCTCCCCCTTGAGCCGGTTGGTAACAGAGAGAATGCGCACCGCCCAGCTACCGGGCTCTTGCAACTTCTCCAAGGCTTGATCGGCATCCTCGCGGCGGATCAAGATCGCGTTTTCCAGAGGGGGCATGGGCTGGGATCCAAGGGCAAGGGCCCGCTGTTCCGCCTGGGCCAAAAGGTGCTCAAACTGCCGCCGGATCGCCTCTGGTTTTGCCCCTCTTGGAGCCTCCACAACTCCTGTTGCCAAAACTTCCCCCGCCAAGATGGCCAGTTCCCCCCGCCGCAGCCGCACCGCCAATTGGTTGAGCTGCTCGATCTCCTGCTCAAGCTGGTTTTTCTGGTTCTCCAGTTGGGTTAAGGCCGCCTGCACCACATCCAGGGAGCGCTCCAGCTGATCCCGATCCAGTTGCAGGGCTTGTTTTTGCGACTCCAGGGTGGCGATCACCTGGCGGGCCGACTCCACCTCTGCCTTCACTGCCTCCAACTCGGCCTGGGCTCGATCCAAACTGGGCTGCACCTTGGCCAGTTGCTCGTTGGCTGCCGCCAGCTTGGCCTCCGCCTCCTGCCGCTCCTGCAGCGCCACTGCCAGCTGATCGCGCACTTCGCTCAGGCGGGTTTGGGCTGCCGACTGCTGGGTGCGAAATTGATCTAGATCCACCTTGAGGTGGTCTCGCTCAACCCTGAGAGCGGCATTTTCCGCTTCCAAGAGGGCTTTCTGGCGGTTGAGGGCCCGCAGCTCTTGCTCCGCCTGGGCAATTTGGTTGGTGTAGCTGAACAGGGCCTCCGACAGAGAGCGGTTGAGGAGCAGCAGTGTGCCCAAAGTCAGGGCGGAGATGCTCACGCCGGTCACCACGGCCACCAGAATGGCGGTATGGCGGGGGCGCAGGTTAAACCAGGTAAGGCGCTTTTTGCCAATGCGGTAGCCCACCCGATCCCCAACAACGGCAATCAGGCCACTGACAACCAACATGTAGAGGATCAGCAGTACGCCTTGCATATTCGCGGATCCCTGCCATGGAAATCTTAGCAAGGTTGCCCTGAGGATTTTGCAAGTTGCTGGGAGATAGATTTCGGCGCTGTTTTGTAGGGATTTTTGGGGGTTCTAATCCGCGTAGAGGAGCCGCTCCACCGCCGCCACAATATCTGCAGGTTGCACGATGGTGGCCGCCTCCAGCGTGCCGTTGTAGGGGGTGGGAATGTCCTGCGAAGCCAAACGCATCACCGGCGCATCCAGCTCATCGAACAGTTCTTCCATGATGCGAGCTGTCAGTTCCGCCCCAATGCCACCCGATTTCATGTCTTCCTCAACAATGATCACCCGATGGGTTTTGCGCACCGAAGCGGCAATGGTTCCCATATCTAAAGGTTTCAGCGAGATTAAATCGATCACCTCAGGGTCGATCTCCTGCTGCACCAAAGTGTCCACGGCCTTGAGCACGTGGTAGCGCATGCGGGAGTAGGTGAGCAGGGTAACATCGGAGCCGGATCGGACGATTTCGGCTTTGTCCAGAGGCAAAAGGTATTCCTCTTCTGGCAGATCTTCTTTCAAGTTGTACAGGAGCACATGCTCGAAAAAGAGAACGGGGTTGTCGTCGCGGATGGCGGACTTGAGCAAGCCCTTGGCATTATAGGGAGTTGAACAGGCCACGATCTTAAGCCCGGGCACCGCTTGGAAGTAGGCCTCTAGCCGCTGCGAGTGTTCTGCTCCCAACTGACGACCCACCCCGCCCGGCCCGCGGATGACCATCGGGATCTTGAAATTGCCCCCGGAAGTGTAGCGCAGCATACCGGCATTGTTGGCAATTTGGTTGAAGGCCAGCAGCAGAAAGCCCATGTTCATCCCTTCCACCACCGGGCGCAAGCCGGTCATGGCTGCCCCGATGGCCAGGCCGGTGAAGCTGTTCTCGCAAATGGGGGTATCCAGCAGGCGCATCTCCCCGTACTTGCGATACAGGTCTTTGGTGACTTTGTAGGAGCCGCCGTAATGGCCGACATCTTCTCCCAAAACAAATACGTTGGGATCCCGGGCCATTTCTTCGTCGAGGGCAGCACGCAAGGCGTTGTAAAGGAATGTCTCGGCCATAGAGGTTCAATATCGCTAAACCCTCATTAAACCATTTTGCCGGCATGGATCCCCTTGCAGCTGACTTGATAGGCTGAGCTCAGAATTCTTGCTCAAAGGGATGGCGACCTTCCCCACAGCTTTCCTCAGCACTCTCTTTCCCCTGGAACATGGGGATCGTCCGTCTTCTCAAGAAAAGACACCATGAGCATTCCACGGCCCAAACTGGCGCTGACCTTGGGGGATCCCGCGGGAATTGGGCCGGAAATTGTGCTCAAGGCGCTGGCGGATCCTGAGGTGCAGTCTTGCGCCCACATCACGGTTGTAGGGGATCGGCAGGTTCTAGAAGCCACCTATCGCCTGCTGAGAGATCGGTCGCCGGCTCCATTGGCCCATCCGGCAGGGATCCCGATGCTGGAATGCAACACGGGCTTTTGGTTGCAGCCTGGCCGTGTCGGTCAAGGGGATGCCGACAGTGGTGCGGTTAGTTTTGCTTACCTGAGAACGGCGGTCGAACAGACGCTGCGGGGCGAGTTTCAGGGGATCGTGACAGCGCCCATCGCCAAGTATCTCTGGCATCGAGCCGGCCATCGGTTCCCTGGTCAAACAGAAGTTTTGGCCCAGCTGAGTCGGTCTGAGCACTACGGGATGATGTTTGTCGCCCGTTCCCCCCACAGCGGTTGGCAGATGCGGGTTTTGCTGGCCACCACCCATATTCCCCTCGGCCAAGTGCCCACCGTGCTGACTCCAGAGCGGGTGCGGACAAAGCTGAATGTGCTGGTGGGATCCCTGCGCCACACCTTTGGGATCCGGGATCCTGTGATTGCAGTAGCCGGCCTGAATCCCCATGCCGGCGAACAGGGGCAACTGGGATCGGAGGAAAAAGAATGGCTGACCGAGCTGCTGCGCACCTATGCCCACGCCCAAATTTGGGGGCCGCTTCCCCCCGACACCATGTGGCTGGCTCCCGCGCAAGCCTGGCATGGCCAGGGATCCCCAACTGTGGCAGATGCCTACTTGGCTCTCTATCATGATCAAGGTTTGATCCCGGTGAAGATGCTGGCTTTTGACCGGGCAGTCAACCTGACAATTGGGTTGCCTTTTGTTCGCACCTCTCCCGATCATGGCACCGCCTTCGACATTGCCGGCCAAGGGGTGGCCCGATGCGAGAGCTTCAAGCAGGCGATCCTGCTGGCGGCAGAACTGCTGGGCAAAAACCCCTCCTGAGGGAAACCATGCCTGTGCCCGGCCATCTGAAGCTGTCTCCCGCCTCTGGGGGGTGATTTGATGGGAGTTGCTGGCATCACCTCAGCCGCAATGCTCTACCGTCGCTTTGGGCGCACCCAACAGCTGGTCTCGGTTTTTTCTCTGGGCAGCATGCGCTTGGTCAATGTGCCCAGGGATCAAGCTCAGGCAACCGTTGAGGCAGCCCTAGCCGCAGGGATCAACCACATCGAAACGGCTCAGGCTTATGGCCATGCCGAGGTGCTCTTGGGCGAGATTTTGCAAACCCTGCCCTTTTCACGCCATCAGTTGATTCTGACCAGCAAACTCACTCCCACAGATGGGTTGCGAGAGCGGCTTCAGGGATCCCTGCGCCGTCTGCGGGTGGATTACTTGGATCAATTTGCCTTTCATGGCATCAACCTGCCGGAACACCTAGAGTGGGTGCTGCAGAAAGGGCTGCCGATTCTCCAGCAGCTCCAGCAGGAAGGCTGGGTGCGCTACATTGGTTTTTCCACCCATGGATCCCTGGAGTTAATTTTGCAGGCCATCCAGACAGGATGCTTTGACTTTGTTAATTTGCACTATCACTTTTTCCAACAGCGCAATGCACCGGCCCTAGAAGCGGCTGCCCAGCAAGATATGGGCGTGTTCATCATTTCTCCTGCCGATAAAGGGGGAATGCTCTATCGCCCGCCCCAACACCTGCAGGAGTGCTGTGCCCCTTTCAGCCCCTTGGAGTTTGCCTATCGTTTTTTGCTGGCGGATCCCCGTGTTCACACCCTCAGCCTGGGCATCACTCATCCTGAGGAGCTACAGGTGGCCTTGTCGGCTTTACAGGATCCCGACCGTTGGTGGGTGGATGGCCCTCAGATTCAGGAGCGGTTGCGCCAAGCCGAGCAGGAACGCTTGGGATCCAGCCGCTGCACCCAGTGCTACGCCTGCCTGCCCTGCCCAGAAGGGATCCACATTCCCGAAGTGCTGCGTTTGCGCAACTTGGCCATTGCCCACGAGATGACGGAGTTTGCCCAGTACCGCTACAACATGTTCGGCCAAGCTGGGCATTGGTTTCCGGGGTCACCTGCCGACCGCTGTACCGAATGCGGTGACTGCTTACCCCGCTGCCCAGAACATCTGCCTATCCCGGAGTTGCTGGCCGAAGCCCACCAGTTGCTGCATCGCTCTCCAATCCGGCGGCTCTGGGAATGACCATTCCCCCTATCCTGTTTGGCAGAGCTCAACTTCGTTTATGATCGGTTGCAGTTTGTCAAGAGACTCACAAGGCGAGGCATCGGAGTGAATAGTCAGAGCCAAGACCGCTTAGACCGAGTGGAGCAACTGCTGGCTTGGACGGCTGAACAGACTGCTGCCAACAGCCGAGAAATCCGGGAGCTCCGCCAATCCATCCAGGAGCTGCGTCAGTCCATCCAAGAAAGCCGCGCCGAATTTGCCGAACAAGCTGCTGCCCAAGCTCAAAGCCTGCGAGAGCTACAGCAAGTTGTCAGCGAGACCCGCTCTGACTTAGCTCACCTTGCCGAGTGGGCAGAGGAAGTGACTCAAGCTCTGGTTACCCTCACCGCCCTACAACGAGAGCACGAACGCGCCATTCAGGCCATCAACCAACGGCAGGCGGAAACGGATCAGAGGTTCAACGTTCTCCTTGAAGAAGTGCGCTACCTGATTCGCCGGCAAGGCTCTGACGGAAATCCTCCCCCCTCGTTGCCCTGAGCACTGGGATCCCTTTAAGAACTGCAAGGACAGCCCTAATCTTCATCCACTTCCCACTCCAACAGATGTGCATAAGGGGCCACCAAGTCGGGGGCGTAAAAGGCGATGGCTCGAAGGGCATGCCAGTCTTCCAAGCAGCCAAAGACGGTCGGATACTCATTGCGCTCCAACCGCTCTGCAATTGCCGCCACATCAGCTTCAGTAAACTGGCGGGGATCCATCCCCTTGGTAGGGGCTTCCACTTTGGACTTGGATCGGGCAGACATAGGCAGCCTGAACACGCTACAAGCCGATCTTAGCCTCTTCCTTTTTGCCCGGCCGACTTTGAAAAAACTTGACACACTCCCCACCTCAATCGCTTGCTTCTTGCGCAGTTGTGAGGACGGGGCCTCAGACCCAACTTTTGGGTAAGCCAACCCCTGTTCTCCCGAAACTCTGAAAAGGGATCCCCATTCCTCCAGTTTCGTGGCAAGGTGAGGACAGATACCGCATCGGAGGCTTCTATGGAGAGCAAGATCCCCGCCCGCGATGTCCAAGTTGCCCTTATCGGCCCGTCCACGTTGGTTCTCCGCTCCCGCACCTGGGATCGCCTGAAGTTTGAGCTGGAATACGCTCGGCAACGGGGCACCACTGCCAATAGCTACCTCATCCAGGCCCGCCAAACCCTTCTCATCGATCCTCCCGGGGAATCGTTCACCAGCATCTTTTTAGAAGAGCTGGCCCAACACCAGTACCTGCAGCGGTTGGACTTTATTTTGCTCAGCCACGTCAACTTTAACCGCATTGCCACTCTCAAGGCCCTATTGCCTCTGGCTCCCTACGCGATGGTGCTCTGCTCCAAGCCGGGATCCATTACGCTACGGGCCGCCTTTGAAGAGATGGATCCCTTGCCCCGCAGTCGCGACGAAGAAGAAGCCGCCGATCTGGGCATTTTCTACAATGGCGACCAGTCTTTCCGTTTGCAGGTCATCCGAGATGGGGATCGCCTGGATCTGGGGGAAGGGCATGAGTTGCACTTTCGCACCGTGCCCACGCCCCGCCACCCAGATGCCCTCTGTACCTACGATCCGGCCACCGGGATCCTCTACACCGATAAGCTGTTCGGCGCCCATGTGTGCGATGAGCAGGTGTTTGACGAACATTGGCGGCAGCTCAGCGAAGACCGTCGCTACTACTTCGACTGCTTGCACCGCAACCAATTGCCCCAGGTGAAGGCAGCCCTGGCCAAGTTGGAAGAATTTCCCGCCCAAATCTATGCCCCTGCCCACGGCCCCTTGGTGCGCCACAGCCTGCGGCGCTTGCGGCTGGACTACCACACTTGGTGCGAAGAGGATCCCGGCGAGCAGCGGGTAGCTCTTCTGTACACTTCTGCTTACGGAAATACAGGTTTGATGGCCATGGCCATAGCCCAAGGGTTGGAGCGGGCCGGCGTTAAGGTGGAGCGGATCAACTGCGAATGGGCCACTCCGGAGGAGATCGCCCAAGCTCTGGAGCGCTGCCAAGGGTTTGTTGTCGGATCCCCGACTTTGGCCGGCCATCCTCCTGTGCAGATCCAAACCGCCCTTGGCATCATCCTTTCTTCAGTTCCCACCACCCGATTGGCCGGGGTTTTCGGCTCCTACGGCTGGAGCGGAGAAGCGGTGGATCTCATCGAGAGTAAGTTGCTCAATGCCGGCTTTTCCTTGGGGTTTGAGACGATCCGCGCCAAGTTTAAGCCCACCCCTGAAATCCTGGAAGCCTGTCAAGAGGCGGGATCCCAGTTTGCCCAGGCCCTGCGCAAAGCCAAACGAGCTCGTGCCCTTCGCCAAACCAGCAGCGAAACTCAGGCGGATCGGGTTGGGCAAGCCCTGAGCCGGGTGGTGGGATCCCTGTGCGTAGTTACCGCTCTGCAAGGAGAGACCCGCCGTGGCTTTCTCACCTGGTCGGTGGCCCAGGCCAGCTTCAATCCGCCGGGGCTAACTCTATCGGTGAGCAAGGACCAAGAAGCCGAACTGCTGACCTATCCCCAGGCACCCTTTGTGCTCAACATCTTGCGGGAAGGCAAAGGTAGCAATTTGCAACGGCACTTTCAGCGGCCCCAGCGCCCTGGAGAAGATCGGTTTGCCGGCTTGGCCACGGCCACTGCTGAGAATGGCTGCCCCATTTTGTTGGATGCCTTAGCTTACCTGGAGTGCCGTGTGAAAACTTGGATGGACTGCGGGGATCGCTACCTGGTCTATGCCGAGGTGGAACGGGGCAAGGTGCTGGATCCCACGGGGGTTACGGCCATGCGGCGGGGGTAGTGTATTGGAGAACAAAGAATTTCGATAATCCAGTCGGGTGCTGCGGTGAAGTCATCCTCTGGCTCGCCTGTTTCACTGAGGCGAATTCGATCCCACGCAATTACAGCAATATCGGGAACAATGGAACGACCGGAAAAAGTGCAACGCAGTTCGGGCAGGGCAGTATAGTCGGTGGTGCTGCCGTCAACCTCAGCCACGAGGCGTTTTTGCAAAATGGAATGGCGGACTTTGGGCAGCGGTTTTTGAATGGCAACTCCATCCACGTACTCCCATGCCGGAGACTCTTCTATGTGAGGCAACTTGAGGAAGTCTTCAAGAGTGAGAGCCAAATCTAGGCGAGTGGTCATAGGTTTAGGCAAAGCCCCCCCGGATCCCTGCCAGTAATGTATCCCAAAGCGAGGGGAAGAAGTGGAATTAAAATTGCGGCAATTCGGGTAGATGTAGCGTAAAAGTCGTCCAACCGGCAGAGCTGTTGACCTCAATGGATCCCCTCAGTTGATCCACCATTTGTTTAACCAAAGCCAAGCCCAGACCGGTGCCCCCTTCTTTCCAAGGATCATGGCTGGGGATCCGGTAAAAACGATCGAAAATGCGGGTGAGTTCCTCAGCCGGGATCTCTTGGCTATTCCTGACTTGGATGCGAGTTCGGTTGGCCTCAACCCTGACTTCTAGGCGGATGGATCCCTGGCCGGGGGTGTATTTCACCGCGTTGTGCAGGAGCTCCCGCAGGATACGCCCCAAAAGGAGAGGATCTGTGGTGATGCTGCTCTCCAGAGGCACGTTGGCTTGAAAGGTTTGCCCCTTAGTACGGGCGCGTTCGCCAATAGCCAACAGCAAATCCCCCAACAAGGCTTCCCAGGTCAGCGTTTGCAGATTCAAAGCATAGGCTCCTGCCTTTAGCCGCTGCAAATCCAACAGGTCATTGATCAGCTCGATCTCCCGTTGGCATTCCCGCTGGGCGATGGATAGGTACTGGGCCTGCTTCTCCCTCGCAGGGGCAACTTGCAGCATGTGCAACGCCATCTTCAGGCTGGTGAGGGGGGTGCGCAACTCGTGGCTGACGGTGCTGATAAAGTCATCTTTGAGGCGGTTAAGGCGCTCCAGGGCTTGCACCTGCTCTTGGGCAGCTCGGAATAGGCGCGCCTGCCTTAGGCCGATAGCACATTGATTGGCCACTTGAGCTACGAGATTCATTTCCTGCTCATCAAAACTTTCCTCGCTGCTGCGAAAAACCCACAGATCCCCCAAGACTTGCTCCCCATCCCGCAGAGGGCAGACCAAGACTGATCCTTGGCGGGGGGCGTCAGGAAGTAAACAATGGTCAGGAAGTAAACAAAATATGCAGGGCTCTCCTCGCAACAACTGGGCGTAGAGATCTGGATATTGGGCAAAGGGAATACAAGTATGCAAGGCCGACCCCAAGCGAGGACAATACTCGTAGCTGATGGTGGAAAGGGTGAGATCGGCGTTGTAAAGGCCAATATTGCAGCCATCTGCATTTAGGTTTTCTCCCAGCTCGCGCAGAGCGGTGTTGAGAATTTCAGCTTCATCCAGAGAGTCGCGCACCCGGTCAGTGATGCGTTTCAGCAGGGCCTCAAATTGCAGGGATCGCTGCAACTCAGAGGTGCGTTGCCGAACCTTTTCTTCCAAGGTTTGATTGAGGGCTTGCAGTTGTTCATATAACTGGGCCTGTTGCAACGCGATGGCTAATTGATCGCTCAGCTCTTGTAAAAGCCGGATTTCCCACTCTTGCCAAGGGCGGCTGGATTGGCAGTGCTGTGCCACCAGAAGGTCCCAGAGATCCTCTCCCCGCCGAATTGGGATCACCAAGTTGGCTTGGGCCTGGAAAGATTCCAAGAGCTCCCGATAGCAAGGATCCAAATTGGCCGTCGCCACGTTGGCTATGGCTTGCACAAAGCCCTCTTGGTACTTGCGGTAGCAAGGATCCTGGCGAAGGCAAGCATCCCACACCCGGCGGCCCAAGTGGCTGGGCCAGGGATCCGCCACCGACTCAGCAGCTACAAACCCCCCTACACCTTCCTGCAACTGATAGATCATCACCCGATCTACCTGGAGAAACTCTCGCACTTCCGCAACCGTTGTTTCCAAGAGGGTTTGCAAGTCCAAAGCTTGGCGGATCCGCCGCAATAAGGCCCCCAACAGTCGCTCCCGCTCTGCCTCTTGCCGAAGCACTTCTTGAGCTTCTTTGAGGGGGGTGATGTCCACAACAACACCGCAAACGGCATAGGGATCCCCTTGCTGATCCCGCAGGGCAAACTTGGTGACCCACTGGGTCAATCTCTTGCCATCGCGGAAAAAGGTTCGCTCGTAGCTGACAGGATGCGGAGATTGCAGGACTTTTTGATCCTGATCTCGAAATTCTAGAGCCTCTTCTGATGCGAACAGCTCACTATCCAACTTTCCAATGAGCTCTTCTGCCTTGCAGCCTCTCTGTTGTAGATAAGTCTTGTTTACATGAAGATAGCGCCCTTCCAGATCTTTGAGAAAGATGGGAAAAGGGATCCCATCCAGAATGGCCCTAAGCCGAGCTTCGCTTTCTTGTAGAGCCAGCTCTGCTTCTTTCTGCTCCGTAATATCTTCGGTAATGCCAACAATACGGATAACCTCCTGCTGTTCGTTCAAGATGGGTCGGCAAGAAGTACGCAGCCAGCGCAGCCTGCCATCCCGATGGAAAATGCGGTAGGTGATCTGCTGGGCTTCTTGAGTGGCTCGGGCGGCCACCTGCAGTACCCTTGGCAGATCTTCGGGATGGATCCTGTCTTTCCAGAGATCTGGCTTGCGGCGAAACTCTTCTGCTGTGTAACCCCAGATCTTCTCGCTTTGGGGGCTTTTGTAGAGAGACTGGCTCAAGTCTGCAGAATACACAAAGAAAACCACCGGTACAGCCTCTGCAATTTCTCGGAAGCGGGCTTCGCTCTCTCGCAAAGCCAGTTCCACCTGCTTTTGTTGGGTGATATCGCGGGTACTGGAAACGATCCCCTGAACCAAAGGATCATCCAAGAGATTGGTGCAGAGGCTCTCCAGCCACACCCAATGGCCGTCGGCGTGTTGGGCCCGGTAAATAAAGCTGAGTGTCTCGCCAGGTCGAGCCTTGAGTTGCTCAAGAGCATTAGCAACGTTCTGCCGATCCTCGGGGTGAACCCAATCCAAGGGTACGGCCTCTCCCTGATTGGGAGCACGCCCCAAAATTTTCTCAGCAGCCGGAGGATTTAAGGTATGCAGCAGACCTTGGGCATCGATCCGACACAAAATGTCGTGGCTGTTGTTGAGGAAGGCGCGAAAACGCTCTTCTTGTTCCCACACCTCCTGTTCCAGCCGCTTTTGTTCGGTGATATCTAGGACAATGCCGAGAAGCCCTAATCCTTTAGACTGATCCTGAAGCTTTACAGCGAAGCGATAGGTGTAGCGCTCCTGGCCTTGAATCATTTCCTTACCTTCGAATTGGCAAAACCCTTGCCGCTCTACGTCGGATAGAACTTGAGAGGTGTACTCCGGCCAGTGGGGATGTTGCTGAGCTGCCTCCTCCAAAGAAGTGCCCAGCAGATCGCCAAACCAGGCGCGGTCAGTGGCATTTTGCAAAATCAGCACTCCCTGGGGATCCCTGGCCCACACCGCCAATGGCAGGGCGTCCAACAAGATGCGCAGTTGGGCCTCCCGCAGCCGCAGGTTTTCTTCCAACTGTTTCTTCTCGGTAATGTCTCGGCCCACGCCGCGAATAAACTGCAAGCGGCCCCGCCGGTCAAAAATGCCTTGGTGGATCCACTCAAACCACCGCACCTGCCCCGCTGCATCCGCCACTCTGCTAATCCGGGTAAAGGTGGGCTGCTGAGGGGTAAGGTGGGCTATCTTTTGCTGCGCCTGCTCCTGCTCTTCTGCCAGCAGCACGTCGATCCAGTGCCTGCCCCGCCAATCCCCCAAGATTTTCTGGCAAGCTTCGTTACATTCCACCACCGTCGTATCTGCACGCGCCAGCATGATGACATCGGGAAAACCCACCTGATCCCGCTGCAGCCAGCGCTTTTGCCAGTACATCACCACGGCCAGTGAGGATCCCCAAAGGAGCAGCCAAAGCCATCCGGGCAGAGTGTTCCAGTTGAGTAAGGTAAGCAGGTTGACCAGATCCCAGGAGGCGCTCATGAAGGTTGTCGATTAAGTTAAGTTTAGAAAGTGTCAAGGAGTGCACTGCTTTTCGGTAGCATTTCTAACCCAGGATCAAGCACTGTGCCAACAATTCCCCATCTCCCCGAAAAGGAGAGCAAAGTTTGAGTCTACTGGAACGGTGGGGCAGTATCCTCGAAAAGGGGGCTTTCAGGGTGAAGAGTTGTTTCTTAGGTTTCCTGAGTGTTCGGATAGATAGTTCTGAATCCAGCGCACCAGCCGCTGAGAGAGCATGACTCTAGTCAATGATACGCTGGACTATACTGAAAATAATGTACAGTATGTTCAGTATGGCTGCTT
>NZ_JANSHW010000408.1:0-2402 GCF_047461815.1 Synechococcus sp. R6-10 | reverse complement strand
TACGGCTGGGCTCCTGGGGACGCAGCAGGCTGAACTGGCTCAACAGGCCAACATTTTCCAGGTTTAAAAGATTTTCCAGGTTAGAGGTTTGGTGGATCAGCTCCAGCTCACGGCGAAACTCATCCTCCAGCACCTGCAGGTAGTGTTCCCGCTTCTGCTCTGACTCGGCATCCTTGAGCAGACCCAAGGCAAAGCTGAGGTTCGAGAGGGGCTCGCTCAGATCCTGCAAGAATTTCTTGAACAGAGTGCCCTTCACCTCCGAGAACTGCTGCAGCTGCTGCAGTTTTTGCCGCAGCTCTTCGATTCTTTTTTCTTCCAGCTTGCGGTTCTCGAGGCTCTGGCGGTGGTTGTGCAGGGCAATTTCGATGGTGGTGTAGAGTTCCCGCTCTTTGAAGGGTTTGATGATGTAGCCAAAGGGTCGGGTCTCTTTGACGCGGGAGAGCGTGTCCTCATCGGCGTAGGCCGTCAGATGCACCACCGGAATGTTGAAGCGCTCGGTAATCCGCTTGGCGGCTTCTATACCATCGATATCGCCTTTTAAGACGATATCCATCAAGACTAAGTCCACCGGCATCTCTTCCAGCCTTCGGATCGCTTCTTCCCCGGAAGAAGCAATGGCGGGCACAGCGTAGCCGAATTTTTTCAGAACGTTGGCAATGTCCTTGGCGATGATCTTCTCGTCTTCGACGACCAGGATACTGCCTTTGACAAGGGGTGGAACTCTCTTCAAGGCTCGCTCCTCGGAAAGGTAATGATGAAGGTGGTACCCGGTTTGCTCCTCAATTGTATCTTGCCCTGTAGCTGATCGGTGAGGGTTGTAACCAGTTGTAAACCCAGAGATTGAGTTTCCTTGAAGTCAAAGTTCGGGGGCAAGCCAACGCCATTGTCGGAGACTCGCAACTGAGTATATTTGCGGGTTTGGCTGAAATGAATCTCTATCTCCCCGCTGCGGCCCTTCGGGAAGGCATACTTGAGGCTGTTGGTCACCAACTCGTTGATGATCAGGCCACACAAGACCGCATCGTCGAGGTTGAGGCGGATCCCTTCGGCGCGGATGTTGGCGCGAATGCTCTCGGGGTTTACCCCGTAAGAGTGAAAGAGGTTGGAGATCAAATTGTGTAGGTACTGCTTGAGATCCACAGCGGCCAGATTGTTGGATTGGTACAAACCTTCGTGGATCAAAGACATGGCTTGAATACGGCTGCCGGCATCCTTAAAAACGCGGGCGTACTTGCGGCTTTTGATTTGGTCAGCTTGGAGCCGCAGCAGGCTGGAGATGATTTGCAGGTTGTTTTTGACGCGGTGGTGAATCTCCCGCAGCAGGACTTCTTTTTCCTGAAGGGCAGCTTGGATCTGCAGCTTTGCCCGTTTTTCTTCGGTAATGTCTTCGCAAATGCCGATGATGAAGAGGTTTTTGCCCTCGGGATCCCGGACTGCAGAGACTGCCAGGCGGCACCAAACCACCTTTCCGCTGCGGTGGATGTAGCGTTTTTCCAGGTGGTAGCGATCCCGTTGGCCGTTCAAAACCTCCTGGAAGAGTTGCCAATCTTCCTGAATGTCCTCGGGATGGGTGAGGTCGCAGAAGCTCATGTGGGTCAGTTCGGCAGCGCTATAGCCCAAGATCTCTTCCAGAGCGGGGTTCACTTTTAGGTAATGGCCCCAATGATCGACGATGGAAATGCCCAGGGCTGACTGCTGGAAGATGCCCCGTAAACTCAGCTCACTTTGGCGAAGGGCTGCCTCGGCTTGCTTGCGCTCGGTAATGTCCAAAATCTGGCTTAGAAAGTAGCTGGGATCCCCTTGGGCCGTGCGCACCAGGGTGATGCGAAGAATGGCATAGACTATTTGGCCGTTCTTGTGGATGTAGCGTTGTTCCTGTTCCCACTGATGCACCTGGCCGGCCAGCAGGCGGTTGCTGTTTTCCAGAGTGGTGGCGATGTCGTCGGGATGGGTGATGTCGAGGACGGTTTTCCCTTTGAGATCCTCCAGGGTGTAGCCCAGGGTTTCGGTAAAAGCGGCGTTGATTTGCAAATAGGTGCCATCCACGTGGGTCATGGCCTTGGCAATGGGGGCCCATTCAAAGGATTGGCGGAAGCGTTCTTCACTTTCTTTGAGGGCAATTTCTGCCTCCACGCGGGCGCTGATGTCGATCACCTGGTTGAGAAACTGGGTGGGCTGTCCTTCCTCGTCGGTGAGCAGGGTGGCCTGAAACAGCACATGAACAACCTGACCGGAACGATGGGTGTAGCGAATCTGGCGCTGGCTGACGGAGACCTTCCCCGCCAACAAAGCCTCATTGGCCCCCAGCAGTGGGTTGACATCTTCGGGGTGGAGAATGTCCAGTTGCTGCCGATGCTTCAATTCTTCGGGGGTGTAGCCGACAATCTGGGCAAAGGCATCGT
>NZ_JANSHW010000407.1:0-1080 GCF_047461815.1 Synechococcus sp. R6-10 | reverse complement strand
TTCATCAAAGCGCATTCCTCCCGGCACTGACCCTACGGGTACAGTGCGGGGCTCCTGCGATTTCTAGCTGACGCGACAGAGATTTAGGAGCTTCCTTATCAATCCTCTGCAGTTGCATTTTGCTGCAAATCTTGGGTTAGAAACGCTCAAATTACCACAGAGCAAGGGTTTTAGCCATTGTCATCACTGAGGAAATAGCCAGAATAAGAGTAGCCATTGACCCAGCGATGGGCGCTACGACAACTCGGTGAACGAACGATGTTTCCCTCTCTTTTAAATCCACGTGCAGCAGGCATACTCCTATCGGGAGCTGTCTTGGGCATCCACTGCCAGGTGGCCATGGCCGCCCCTTTTCGCGACACGTTTGGTCACTGGGCCCAAGCCTACATTGAGACCCTCTCCGCTCAAGGAGTGTTGAACGGCTTCCCCGATGGCACCTTCCGCCCCAATGAGCCGGTGACCCGCGCTCAGTTTGCCACCATTGTCAATACCGCTTTCCGCCTCCGCAATACCTCCGGTACTTTCATCGGCTTCCGGGATGTGCCCCCCACCCACTGGGCAGCCAGCGCCATCTCGACGGCAGCAGCCAACAACCTGGTGGCAGGCTTTCCCGATGGCACCTTCCGTCCTGAGCAGCCCGTTACCCGCACCGAAGCGCTGGTGGTTTTGACCAACGCCATTGGCAACACGGGAGCGATCCCAGCCGCTCAGCCCAGTGATCTCTTCAGCCGCTATCGAGATGCGGCAGCCATCCCCAATTGGGCCCTGGCACAACTTGCGGCAGCCAACCGCGCCGGGTTGATTGTCAATTATCCAGACCCGATGCTCTTGGAACCCAACCGCCCCGCCACCCGTGCCGAGGTAGCAGCCTTCACCCACCAGGCCATGCTCAGCCGGGGATCCTTGGTGGCACAAAACCCAGGGGGCTTGCCCTCCGGTTCCCAGCCAGGCTTTGACCTGCGCCTTTCCACCCTAGCGGCGGGCACCCTGATGCAAACCACCACCCCCTTCAACGAGCGCCTCTTCATTGCCCCCAACGAAACCCGGCCCATGTCTTTGATCGTCCGCAACCCGATTCGC
>NZ_JANSHW010000406.1:0-889 GCF_047461815.1 Synechococcus sp. R6-10 | reverse complement strand
GAACTCGAGCGGACAATGACTTTCCAAACGGCCACATAAACCACCTCCACCTGCGTCTATACCCCGCACATGTCATACCAAATCTATGTAGATAATAACTCATGCCAAGCAAAGCCATAGCCCTACACGCCCACCTGAGCCTGGAAGAACTCGAACAGCGCTACCGTAGCTGCAAGGATGCCAAGGAGAAGACCCGCTGGCAGGTGATCTGGTTGTACGCCCAGCAGACCCGGGAGAACCACCCCAGCACCCGGGCAGTGAGCCAGGCCACCGGGTTTAGCCAGAACTGGGTCTACAAGCTCATCCGGCGCTACAACGCCGAGGGACCCCAGGGGCTCATCGATAAGCACCGCTACAACCCAGGAGGGGATAAGCGGGCCTTGCTGAACCAGGAGGAGCAACAAGCCCTCCGGCGGGCCCTGCAAGCGCGTCCTCCCGACGGGGGGGTGTGGACGGCCCGCAAGGTGGCCCACTGGGTTCAGGCGCACACCGGTAAGAGCATGGCCGAGGTCACCGCCTGGACCTACCTGCGCCGCTTGGGTTTCAGCCTCCAACGCCCCCGCCCCCGCCACACCCGCGCTGCGAGCGAGCAGGAGCAGGAGGCTTTCAAAAAAAAGTAGCCCAGGTGGTAGAGGCCCAGCGGCAGTTGCACCCGGATAAGCCGGTGGAGGTCTGGAGCCAGGATGAGGCCCGGGTGGGCTTGAAACCCATCCTGTGTAAGGTCTGGGCGCTCAAAGGGCAGCGGCCTCTGGCCTTCCACCGCACCCGCTATGAATGGCTGTACGTTTACCTCTTCGTGCATCCGGCCAGTGGGAGGAGTACCTTCCTGATCCTGCCCACGGTGAACAGCGAGCTCATGAGTCTGGCCCTACGGGAGTTTCAGCAGGAG
>NZ_JANSHW010000405.1:0-3110 GCF_047461815.1 Synechococcus sp. R6-10 | reverse complement strand
CCCCCAGGCCACCGGCTACCACTGGCATCCGCCCTTTGAGCTGCAGCAGATCCCAGGATTGATTGAGCGGGAACGGCAGCGGGGCCACATGGGCATTCTCTTTTACCAAAAACACCCCACCTGGGCCGTGCGCCTGATGATCCAACTGACGCCCCTGCACCAATTCCTGTGGGGCCTTTTATCCCTGGGGGGCTGGCTGAACGAGAAGCGGGTGGAACCGCTGCTGCGCTGGTTGATCCGGCAGGGCCGCTCGCAGTTGGCTCTGGAGCTGTGCCGGATTTTTTTCCTCAACTGGTACAACGTGCAGGCCGTTTACGAAAGCTACAGAGCGATGAAGGCGCGAAATAAGGGGATCCACTCGGCTTGAGCTGCCACCAGGGCGGGGTAAGTGAGTCGGCCATAATCCTTGCCGGGAATGAGAGGCTGGCCGGGATCCGGATCGGTGCAGCTCAGGGGTTCCCAAACGGCGCCGGCCCCCTTGACAATGGCCCACACTGCCGCCACATCCCAGATCTTGGGCGAGCGTTCTACCGCCCCCAAAAGGCTGCCACCGGCCACCGCCAGCAGGTTGTAGGCAGCGCCCCCCAACATCCGCGCTTTGCAAGGGAATTGCGGGCTAATCCAATGGCTGCTGCGGGAACAGAAATTGAACAATTGGTTGGGGCCGGGTGAGGCGGTGCTAGGACGGATTGGCTGGGGACAGGCGGGATCCCGGTCGTGGCGGGTGAGAAAAGCTCCTGCTGCTGCATCCCCAGGAAACCGAGGCCAATAACCGTAAAAAGTCTGGCGGATGGGCGGCAGATGGACACAGCCAAACACCGGCACGCCCCAATGCAGCAAAGCCAAGGAGCTGCCCCAAATGGGGATCCCACGGGCAAAATTGGTGGTGCCATCCAAAGGATCCACTACCCAACACCACTCCTTCTCGGGAAAAATGTGGTTGGATTCCTCGCTCAGATAACCGTGATCGGGGTAGGCAGCGGCAATGGTCCCTTGAAAAGCGCGATCCGCCCACTCGTCGGAAGAGGTTACCAAGCTACCGTCAGCTTTTAAGGACTCCGTCCCGCTGGCGCGAACCGTAGGGTGGGCCTGGCCAAAGTCTGCCAAGAGCTGGGATCCCACGCTAGCCGTGGCCTGCAGGGCAAACTCGGTAACCTCCAGCCAGAAGGGGGGTAGAACGGCAGTTACAGAAGGAGCGCTCATGCCCCAATCCTAGCGGGATCCCTGGCTTTTGGGGTGAAAAAGGGTTCGCAATGGCAAGCGGATCCCTCACCAGCAGGTTTTAAGCCCCTAAGCTGACTAGAATCATAGGTAAACTCCCCGGCTGGCCGCCCTCCTCCATGAACCAGCGCCTGATTGGACAACTGATTGGCAACCGCTACCGGCTGACCCGCCACATCAGCGAGGGTGGCTACGGCAATGTGTTCGAGGCGGTGGATACCCAGCTCAATGACGAGCTGGTGGCCGTCAAGTTGTTGCGCCCGCCGCCCCCGGACATGGGCCCAGAGTACTACCAGCAACTGCAGCAACGCTTCATGGATGAGGCCAGGGTCAGCGCTCTGTTGGGCGAGCACCCCAACATCGTGCAGGTGCGCTCTTACGGCCTGTACCAAAACCAGCCCTATCTGGTGATGGAGTACCTGAATGCCAAACCCTACAGCGGCCAGGGGTTGGACTATGTGCTGGCTCGGGAAGGCCCCTTGCACCCAGAGCGAGTGGTGAACTTGGCTCTGCAAATTTGCTCTGCCCTGCACCACGCCCACAACTTTCAGATGGATCTGGGCAAGCACTCCATTCGCGGCGTCATCCACCGCGACATTAAACCCAGCAACATCTTTGTGCAGAAAGGGCCCGATGGGAAAGAGCGGGTCAAGATCCTGGACTTCGGCATTTCCAAGCTCATGGGGGAGACCTCTCGTGGCCTGACGCAGACGGGCTATTTTTTGGGCACGATGGTCTATGCCTCGCCCGAGCAAATGCGCGGAGAAAAGCTGGATGGCCGCTCCGACATCTATTCCCTGGGGGTGGTGCTGTACGAGCTGTTAACTGGTGCGTTGCCCTTCGAGCCGGATACCGACACCTTGCAAGGCTGGTACCACGTCCACAACTTTCAAAAGCCCCGCCCCTTCCAAGACCACAAGCTAGCCCACCCCATCCCTGCTGCTCTGGAGAGGGTCATCCTCCAGTGCCTAGAGAAAGACCCTGCCCTCCGCCCGGCCAACATGGAAGGGCTCGGCCAGCAGCTACAGGCTGTCTATGGAAACAAGATCGCCCCTCCTGCCCCGTTCGTTCCCTCAAGTTCATCTCCTGCATCTCCAGGTGTTCGTCCCCAGCGGATCCCGACCGGATTTGGCCAGCCGACTTCCCAACAGCCCCGAACTGCCCCAGTTGAGGAAGAAAAGCTCCAGCAGGCGGTCAGTCTGATCGAGGCAGGCGAGTACAAGATGGCCGTCCATTTGCTCAACGAGCTGATCCAGAGCGCCCCCAACGAAGCCCGCTACTATCTCTACCGCGGTCTGGCCCACCAACGACAGGGGCATTGGGGCCTTGCCCAGATGGACTATCAAGGGGTGCTGCGGCTGGAACCGGGTAACCCTTCAGCGGAACAGGGACTGCGCGAGGTAGAGCAGAAAGTTGGGCAAGAACATGTCAACAGCAAGTCCGGCTCTCATCTGTTGGATGCACCCCTGAATGCACCCCGCCTGGGCAAAGGGTCGGCGTTGAGTTGGCTCTTGGCCAATTTGGGGGCGGCTGGGATCGGCTACCTGGGGCTGGGGGCATCAGCGCCTCTGCTGGCGGCTTTGGGATCGCTACAAGAAGCGGTGGCTGGAGCCGGCCTTGGCTTGCTGATGGGGCTGCTGCAGTGGGCGGTGTTGCGGCGGCAGGTTTCGGTGGGATGGGTGGCTGCAACTTTGCTGGCCACGGCTTTGGGCTGGGCGGCGGCGGATTTCCTCGCTCCCCAGGTGGGGGTAGCAACCTCTGCTTTTAACCCGACGGATCCCTGGCTCCAAAATGTCTTGCAGGCAATGGGAGATGCGCTGCGCGGTTTGCTGGTGGGGGTTGGCGTCGGTGGGCTGCAATGGGCCTTGTGGTCTCAGGGCTGGAAAGGT
>NZ_JANSHW010000404.1:0-553 GCF_047461815.1 Synechococcus sp. R6-10 | reverse complement strand
CAGCTGTACGGGTTGAATGCTTCCGGTCGCAGCCCAGCCGCCCTGACGCCGGAGCGGTACCGGGACCATGGGCGGATCCCCCCCTACGATTGGTTAGCGGTGACGGTGCCGGGGGCAGTTTCCGCTTGGCAGACCTTGCACCGGCGCTGGGGAAAGCTGCCGTTCGAGCGTCTGTTTGTGCCTGCCCTTCGTCTGGCGCAAGAGGGATTTCCGGTCTCTCCCCGGGTGGCCCAACTGTGGCAGGCGGCGGAGTCCATCTATTTGCCCCTGCCAGATCCCCGCCACGACGCCTTCAAGGCCGTTTTCTTTCCCCAAGGGCGTGCCCCACGGGCTGGGGAGCGCTGGAGCAGCCCCCTGCATGCCCAAACCCTGAAGGCCATTGCCCACAGCGGGGGTGAGAGTTTTTACCGGGGGGAGCTGGCGGAGAAGTTGCTGGCTTTCTCGGAAGCTAGCGGCGGCTTTCTTTCCCCCGCTGACTTGGCCCAGCACCAGGCCGATTGGGTGGAACCCATCCATACAGATTACCGCGGCTACACCGTCTGGGAGATCCCCC
>NZ_JANSHW010000403.1:0-1171 GCF_047461815.1 Synechococcus sp. R6-10 | reverse complement strand
CCCAACAGCTCGTAGGTGGCTCGGATGAGAGATTTCAGCCCGCCCTCTTTTACCCCTAACGAATCCAGATAGGCCTGTCGCTCGTCGGGGGGCAGCTCCACCAGTTCCGCCTCCACCTGGGCTGAGACCACCACCACACCTGCCCCTTCCGCTTTGGCAAATTGCCGCACCTGCTCCACCCAGGCATTGCCGCTGGCCAGATCCGTTTCCGCCACATTGGCGGCGTAGATGACTTTTTTGCGGGTGAGCAGCCCCAACCCTTTGATCAACTGCTCTTCTTCTGAGCTGAGGGGTACCAGGCGAGCCGGCTTGCCCTCGTCCAAGGCAGCCTGTAATTGTTCCAGAGCCTGCAACTCCAGTTGGGCGGTTTTGTCGGACTTGGCCTGCTTGCGCACCCGCTCTATGCGCCGCTCGATCTGGGCCAAATCCGCCAAGGCTAGCTCCAAGTTGATCACCCCGATATCCCGCAAAGGATCCACCGAACCCGCCACATGCACAATGTTCTCGTCTTGGAAGCAGCGCACCACGTGCACCACAGCGTCCACCTGGCGAATGTGGGAGAGAAACTGGTTGCCCAGACCCTCCCCCTTGCTGGCTCCAGCCACCAGCCCGGCAATATCCACAAACTCGATTTGGCTGGGGATGATCTCGGCAGAACCGCTGATCTTGGCCAGCACCTGCAAGCGCTCGTCGGGCACCGCCACCCGCCCCACATTCGGCTCAATGGTGCAGAAGGGAAAGTTGGCCGCCTCGGCTTTGGCATTTTCACAGAGGGCGTTGAACAAGGTAGATTTGCCTACGTTGGGCAGGCCGACAATTCCAGCTCTCAACATCCAGATCTTGGGGAAAAAGCCAAAAACCAGGGTAACGGGATCCCTTGCCCAGCGGAAAGATCCCTACTCTGACGTTAGCATTTGCTGCCCCTTTCCCAACCGGTGGATCCGCTCCCAAGCGCTCCGCGCCGCCAACGCCACCACCCTCGGCTCCTCTCCCAAGAGAACTGTATTTTTTGTCAGCTGCACAGTGTTGGGCAGCTGAGGTCTTTTGACATCCTCCCCGGCCTGAAGGCCGGAGATTCCTACCACGCTGCGCATGGATAGCTCCTTGCGCAGTCGTCTCGGCGGGTTCCTGCTTCCGACCGCCCGTGCGGTTCGATCCACAGGCCATCCGG
>NZ_JANSHW010000402.1:0-4175 GCF_047461815.1 Synechococcus sp. R6-10 | reverse complement strand
TTCATCAAAGCGCATTCCTCCCGGCACTGACCCTACGGGTACAGTGCGGGGCTCCTGCGATTTCTAGCTGAAGCGGCCAGTTTTCCGTCCGTCCCAGAGCCATTAGGGGTGCAGCTATAGCCATTCCCAATGGCGAGGAAACCCTTGCGGATCCCAAACTCCCTCTCCCTCAGGGAGAGCGCTTAGAGTAGATCAGTGCTCTCTATGAGTTGTCTTTGTTGTTCTCGGGTGTAAGCCTGTGAGCCTTGCCGCCTCTCCCCCCGATACCGATTTAAGTAGGGATCCCCGCCCGCGGCGAGCCAGCGATTGGCGGCTGCTGCGGCTCCTCTGGCCCTACGCCCGTCGGCACCTGAAGCTACTGTTGGCCGCCTTGGCCTTTCTGCCTCCCTTGGCGCTGGCGGATGCGGTGCAGCCTCTGATCCTACAGCGGGCTCTGGATGGCCCCATTGCCCGAGCGCTGGAACGAGGTGAGGCCGGGATCCTCTCCGACCTTTGGCCCTATGTGGGGCTGTTGATCCTAACGGTACTGGTTCGCTGGCTCTTCCAAGCCCTGGAAGGGTATGTCAGCCAAAAGCTGGGGCAGTTGATGACCCGCGACATCCGCGACGATCTCTTCGCCCACATTCTGGCCTTGCCGGCTCAGTTTTTCGACCGCACCCCGGTGGGTAAGCTGATCACCCGCATCACCAACGATGTGGAAGCCCTGGGAGATGTCTTTTCCACCGGTGCCGTCGGCATCGTCAGCGACCTGTTTACCCTGGGGGTGATCGCGGTGGTCATGCTCAGCCAACGCTGGGATCTGGGCTTGCTGCTGATCTTGATCGTCCTGCCCATCAGCGCTGTTGTCCTCGAGTTGCAGCGCCGCTTTCGGGATGCCAACTTTCGCGTGCGCGAAGAACTCTCCAAGCTGAACTCCTGGATCCAGGAGAACATCTTGGGCATTACCGTGGTGCAACTGTTTCGGCGGGAGCGGCTCAATAGCGAGATTTTTCAAACCATGAACCGCCGCTACATCCGGGAAGTGGATCAAACCATCCTCTATGATTCTGCCCTTTCTGCCGTTTTGGAGTGGGTGTCTTGGCTGGCCGTGGCGGCTTTGCTCTGGGTGGGCGGGCAGCAGGTGATGTCAGCCGGTAGGGGCTCACTTGGAGGGGGATGGACGGGATCCCTGCCCCTGCCCGGGGAACCCCTCACCTTTGGCAGCCTCTACGCCTTTATTCTCTTTTCGCAACGGTTTTTCAACCCGCTGCGGCAGTTGGCGGAAAAGTTCACCGCCCTGCAGGCGGGGTTCACCGCCGTCGAGCGCATCGATGCCATCCTCAGCCTGCCGGTCGCCATCCGGGATCCCGCTCAGCCCCGCCACTTGCCCCCCAATGCCAGAGGAGAGGTGCAGTTCGAGCACGTCTGGTTTGCCTACAACCCCGGGGAGTGGGTGCTCAAAGACCTCACCTTCACCATCCGCCCCGGAGAAAAAGTGGCCCTGGTGGGGCCCACGGGAGCCGGGAAAAGCTCCATCATTCGCTTGCTCTGCCGTCTCTACGACGTAACCCAGGGATCTATTCGCATTGACGGCGTTGATATTCGGGATCTCCCCCAGGCTGAGCTGCACCGCCACCTAGGGGTAATCCTGCAGGATGGATTTTTGTTTTCCGGGGATATCCAGCAAAACATCACCCTAGGAGAGAAGGCAGATCTAGCGGCAGTGGAGCAGGTCGCCCGCCAACTCAACCTGCATGACTTCCTCCGCAATTTGCCCCAAGGCTACGCCACCCCTGTGCGAGAGCGGGGCAGCAACCTCTCCAGCGGCCAGAAACAGCTTATCAGCTTTGTGCGGGCCATGTGGCGGGATCCCAAAATCTTGGTTTTGGACGAAGCCACCGCCAGCCTGGATGTGGGCACCGAAGCCCTCCTGCAATCCGCTCTAGACACCCTGCTGCGGGATCGCACCGCCCTGATCATCGCCCACCGCCTTTCCACCATCCGCGATGTGGATCGCATCTTGGTTCTGCAGCGGGGGGAACTCAAAGAGCAGGGATCCCATGCCGAGCTCATGGCCCTCAGCGGGCTCTATGCCAGCCTCTATCGGCTGCAAGATCTGGGCGGCTAGCAGGGTGCTTCTGCCCAACCGTCAGCGACTGGCGCCAAAGCGAGACCGAATTGCCTTTAGGGTGGTGAAGCTGGCATCCGCGAACGCGATGCGAGCCTTGCAGAGTAACAGATTGCCGTTATCCACGGCAGTGTCTCTCAAGCTGGCCAAACCATCGCTGGCCTGCACCAGGGCACGGCGGCCCCAGCTAGAGAAATTTTTGCTGAGGGTGTTGATCAAGCGTTCCATAGGGATTGGACATTCCGCTCCTTGTCTTCCACCTAGCCTACTCCCCCAGCCGCAGGTATCCACAGAGGGCCATCAAGAAAATTGTTTGTTACAGATTGTTAAAAACTTGCCGTCAAGCCGGCAGACTGGCTATGATAGGCCCCAAGTTTGGCAAGCAATTCAAAGAAAGCGGTTAGCCATGAATCATCGGCCAGAGGTAGTGGAAGGCACAGAGTCCAAGCAGAAGGTGACCCTGTATCTCTCACCTGAGCTGCACCGGAATCTGAAGATTCGGGCTGCCGTGGAGCGGGAGCCGATGTCGGCAGTGGCAGAGAAGGCCATTACCTTCTATCTGCTTCACCCAGAGGTCATTGAAGGGGTACAAGGTAGCGCCTATTGTGTCCATCAATGTCCCAAGTGTAGTCACCCATTTGTTATCCGCGATGGAGAGGTGGTTTCCCTGCACCAGACATCGGCTGCCGAAGCCATCCTTGAAGAGGTGGAGCCGGAATACTGGGGATCGGCTGCTGGCTCGGAAGAGCAACGGCAGGATGCTCTGGTACCCTGCTAGAACGCTCCCAAGCGGGCCCCCTTCAGGAACTTGAGCTGATAGGAGCAGACAGCAACACAGAAGGCTTCTAAAATCCTCTCAAAATCCATCCAACAAGGGCGTACTCCCAAGTGCAATCCAATACCTAGGCAACTCGAACCCCATTTTTCAACCGTTCTGGCGGCTCCTGAAATTTCCCCTCTGCAGTTGGTGTTTCCCATGCAAGAGCTAAGCATCCTCATTCAAGCTCAATACCCACTGCTGTACCTGCTGACTCCAGAGGAGGAACGGGCAGAAGCGGCTCTGGCAGCAATTGCCCGCACCCTTAAGCCTCAGCGTCGCCTATTCATTTGGACAGTTACCCACGGCATCGTCGAATACGGCAACCCCCGCAGCCTCACCCAGCACAACACCCAATCCCCCCAGCCCGCCATCCAGTGGGTAATGGAGCAAAAGGATCCCGCCATCTGCGTCTTCAAAGACCTACATGACTTCTTGGACAACACCGAGGTGAAGCGCTGGCTGCGGGATGCTATTGCCAGCCTGAAGGGATCCCACAAAACCATCCTGCTCATGTCGCCGGTGCAGGTGATCCCGGTCGAGCTGGAGAAAGACATTTGCGTAGTGGACTTCCCCCTGCCGGACATGGCCACATTGGAGCGCGCCCTCAACCGCCAGCTGGAGCAGATCCCGCGCTCCCTGCCTTTGGCTCCTGATACCCGCGAAAAGTTGCTCAAGGCGGCCCTGGGCCTAACGCAGGACGAGGCAGAAAAAGTCTACCGCAAGGCTGTGGTGATGCATGGTCGCCTCACCGAGGCAGAAGTAGACATCATCCTCTCTGAGAAGAAGCAACTGATCCGGCGCAACGGCATTCTCGAGTTTATCGAAGAGGACGAGACCATCGACGCCGTTGGCGGTCTGGAAGAGCTGAAGCGCTGGCTGCTGCAACGTTCTGAGGCCTTCACCGAGCGGGCCCGCGCCTATGGACTGCCCCAACCCAAGGGTATGCTGATCCTGGGCGTGCCTGGCTGCGGTAAGTCGCTGATCGCCAAGACCACTGCCCGTCTCTGGGGCCTGCCCCTGCTGCGTCTGGACATGGGCCGCGTTTATGATGGCTCCATGGTGGGCAAATCGGAAGCGAATCTGCGCAGTGCCCTGCGAACTGCTGAATCTCTCGCCCCTGCCATCCTTTTCATCGACGAGCTGGACAAAGCCTTTGCTGGATCAGCAGGCTCCAGCGATTCTGACGGGGGCACCTCCAGCCGCATCTTTGGATCTTTCCTAACCTGGATGCAGGAGAAGCGCTCGCCG
>NZ_JANSHW010000401.1:0-3447 GCF_047461815.1 Synechococcus sp. R6-10 | reverse complement strand
TTGGCGTGGCTGTGGGTGTTGAAGTCGGGGTCGGTGCTGGCACAGGTGTAAGTATTGGCAAAAGAGTTCTTCTGGAGCCGCACCCTTGCAGAGAAACCAAAAGCACCAAACCAAAAACTAGCACCGCAATTGATTGGGCAACACGACGCGAAGTAACCCTAGACCACATCTGCTTCACTCCTCCCGAAACTTCAAAGGATCCCGTATTTTTACCGTCTGTATGGATACCATCTTCAGGAAGGAATCTGAGTAAAGGGGCAGTTAAGGTACGCTTAAGAAGACAAGAAGTTACCCCCGCCTGAGTCAAAACTCAGGGGAGAACATGGGCAGGCTTTTTCCCCTAATCCCCCAATTCGGGATCCGGTCGTACCCGCACCCCCATCTGGCGCAGCAGGCGTAAAGAGTTTTCTGGCCCATCGATCATCTGCTGCTCGTTGATCCAGTAGGTGGCAATGCCCAGGTCTTCTAGAAATCGCACATAGGGATCTGGCGGTGGCCCATCGAAAACGGCGGCCTTCTGAACGGAAAAGCCCTGCTCGATCCAAGGGCCGAGGGCAAAGCGCTCATAGTAGAGCAACTGTCCCACCACTTCCTGCAAAGCCTCTGCCGCATCCTTGTGGTGCAGGAGCTTCACTTCGGCCAAAAGCAGATGCCCGTCCGCCACGGCCAAAAAGTCAAAGGTATGCTGATCCTCCCGGACTTCCAATCCTGCCAGGCGGAACCAGCGGCGAAACTGGTGCAAGATCTCGTTGTGGCGCTCGCTGCGCTCCAACTGACGTCGACGGCGGCGTTCTGCCATCAGCGGGTCTGTCCCGGCGCTGTGAGGGATCCCACTGCTGCGGAACTGGGGCGGCTCATCGGGATCCAAAACCACCTTGCCCCCGGCAGGTTGATGCAGGAGGGGCGGCATCTGGGGCAAGAGTTCTGTGGATCCCCACTCCACCTCTGGCTGCTGAGCCCAGGTAAGCAGGTGTCGATTCAAGGGGTGCTCAGGGTGGGTGTCGAACAACAGGCGCAGTTGAGACTGGCTAAACTGAAAATCCAGACGAAATTGCTCGATGGAGAGGCTGCTCCGCCCCTTTTGCAAAGTTTCCTGGCCAAAGTAAAGCATCACCAAGAGCGGGTAAATCGGCAGCGGACGATGGGAGGGAATGAGCATCGCCCACATGTCATCCGTCCAGTGGGGGAGCAGGATCTCGGCCTGTTTGCCTTTGCCCACCACCTGCAACATTTTGGGGTGTCCCGGCTGCCAGCCACAGGGGTGATCGTCAAAGCCGCAAGTCTGCCGCCCTTGATCCACGCTCAAAGGGTAGCGCCCGTCATAAAGGCGGAAAGGACAGAGATCCCGGTCTTCGGCCAAAAAGCGCTCGTCTTGCCACAAGTGGGCCGCCAAGGCATGACAGCCGATCCCTTCCTGGCTGTTGCAGGCTTTGAGCCAGCGCCGTTCCGCCAGTTTCCCGCCCACTTTGCTCGGGGCCAGGGGCCGGATCAAACCGTTTTCCCCCTGGTTGAACAGAGGCCACACCAAAGGCTCGCCGGTTTCGGGCAAGGTCGGTAAAAGAGGGTGGGTTTTGCTGTAAAACGGGTCGCAAATGCGCTGGGCCACTTGCTGCAAGGGCAGTCCGCGAGGGGATCCCACCCAAGGCAGCAGAGATCCCGATCCGGCCTGAGCGCGGTGATATTGGATGGCCAGAGCCACCTCTAGCCCTATGGGACGCAGTTCCGGCGTGAGCTGCCGGTAGCGCTGCAGCAGCCGGGAAGCCTGCACAAACAGGTCGTAGCGCCGAACGGGAACTGCGTCAGCCATAGTGTTGCAGGAAAAGCTCCCCACTGCCTTGGGCAAGAGCTGGCACAGACAAGCACCATGGCCTCAAGAAATGAGACCTTGGCAACTGTCTCTGCAGACCCTGACCTTGCCGAGGATATCGGGCCGACACCCATTCCCCTTGGCGTCAGGTCAGTAGTCAGTGTAGTGGAGAAACCCAGGCGCGAGAAGATGTTGCCACCTGGCGGCAGGTTGTGGGAAAAATGCGCAGCAGGCCCTAGCGTCGCGGCCACCAAGGAAACCAAGGAAGCCACCAAGGAAACCAAGGAAAGGGAAAGGGGCGCTCTGTCTCTGCGTCGCGGTTGTACTCCGTAGGTCGGCCTGTATCCGGCTGAAGCACCAAGCTGCCCACATAGTCGGCCTCTCGATAGACGCGGGCAATTTGATGGTGGATTTGGGCCATGTCTTCAGCAGAGACCACGCCATTGTCGGTGGCTTTGTAGAACTGGACCGTGACCCGAATGGGAAAGCGGGGATCCCGCTCGATGTCCAGGTTGTTGATCTCGGTGAAGGGGCCCTCTACCTCTCCATGTCCGATGACAGCGGCTTCTACATTGCTGAGGCCGGCCAGGCCGGCTGCGGGTCCGAAATTGACAGAGATATCCTCAACTTCCCTTCGCGGCGGCTGCCGCTGCTGGAGAGGTACTTGGATCACCATCACCAGGTTCAGGGCTTCTTCTGCCACTTCCGCAGCATCGGGATCCTGAGGGGTTGGGTCGGCGGCTTGCTCGGCCCGAAAATCGCTGAGGCGCTGCCCGGTGAGGCTGGCCCGTTCACCGTTTTGATTGAAGAAAAGGCGCTGGCCCCAAATAGCCCCGCCCACCCTATCTTCGGTGCGGTTCTCGATCACCGTAATGCTGGTGCCCTCGCGGGTGGCCAAAATGGCCAGCACGGCTGGGTTGCCGGGATGGGATTGGTAGTTGAACAGCACCGGGTTGAATTGAGCGGATCCCCCGGCAGGGATAGGCAAAAAGGCGGCCTGGGCGCTCACCAACACATGGCTATCCCGTGGAGCCAGCAGGGAGTTCCGGTTGCCGGCCCAAGAGCCGGGATCATGTAAGTAGCGGCGCAGATTCCCCAGCAGCTCTCGCAACGACACTGGTTGCAGGGGTTTTCCTTTTTCGTTGCCCACCAGCACCTGCAGGCTGTCGAGGGGCAGGTCGGCAGACAGATCGGCAAAGTTGGGGTAGCGGATCACCGGCATCAAGCTCAGCTCGTAGCGGCCCGTTCTGGGGTTGAGCTGTTGTACCTGGATGGTCATGTCGCTGATGTTGGGGCCAAGGGCAGATCCCTTGTGGCGTCCGGTATCTTCCCAGGTGATGTTGACGATATCCAGCCCATACTGCTTTGCCAAGGCTCGCGCTTGCGGATCCCAGGTCATGGAGATCGTCTGGTCAATCACCTGCCTGTAGGCCAAGTACTCTGCCCACTCTGAAGGCGAGGGGGAAGAAAGGGACTGGTGGAGGGGAAAATCCATAGGGGTTGCCTGAGAAGTAGACACCATCGGCGGAGCGGCCAGGGAAATGCCCACCCAGCTCAGTGAACTCAGCAGCCAGGGGATGGGGGCGCGCATAGCAATATTCCTGAGGATTGGAAATTGGGGGACTATACCCTGACAATAG
>NZ_JANSHW010000400.1:0-536 GCF_047461815.1 Synechococcus sp. R6-10 | reverse complement strand
GGCTGGGGGATGGTGCTTCTGAGGGGCTGGGGCGACTGGGCTCGGGAGCTTTTTGCGGCGGTTCAGGCCGCTCTGCCGGCGGTTTTGTCCCGGAGGTAGCTCGTTGAGGGGGCGAGAGTACGATTGGGCGCTTGGCCACAGGACTGGGCTCCGAGCCGCTGGCTTTGGCCGCGGCAGACTCAGAGGGAGTGGGAGGGGTTGCCGGTTGAGAAACAGTCTCCGGCTTTTGGGTGGCCTCAGACGAGCGGACAAGAGGGGTAACCTGCCGCCGCGGTGGGCCTATGAGCTGAGCACCACCAGCCGATCCCTTTTCAGGGGAGACTCGCTCAGGTCGAGACAGCGAGGGCTTGGCAGCCGGCAGAGTTTCAGCAGTCTTGGCTTCGCCAACTGGAGCTGGCTGCTGAGCAGGCGCGGGCCGACGAATGCCGACGATCGCGCTGGCGGTGCCGGGAACTTTCTGCTGAGGGCGCTCACCGACTTTGGCTTCAGCAGGAGGCTCCGGCGGCAGGCTTTCAGATGGGGGTTTGGGCCGGGGT
>NZ_JANSHW010000399.1:0-15517 GCF_047461815.1 Synechococcus sp. R6-10 | reverse complement strand
ACCCCAGAGGCTCGTGGTTGGCTTGCTAACTGCAGGGCTACTAAAAGCCCGCTCCGTACCGCCTAGCGGTTGATGTCGGGTAGTTTACGCTCATCCTGACCGGCTTTCTTGGCAGCGACGCCCAAGGACATCTGCTTTGACATGCTCGATAGGACTCCGTCCCGCTGACGCGAAAGGACCCCGTCCCGCTGCCGCAGTGGATCCCAGGGCTTGGAGCCTTGAGGAGAAAGTGGGGCAACTGTTTCTGGTTTATTTTGAGGGAGCTGAGTTTTCCTCCGCTCTCGAGGAGATGATCCGGGACTACCACGTGGGCGGGCTGATCTTCTATTCGATTGCCGGCAACATTCAAACGTTGCCTCAGGTGGCCCAGCTCATTGCCGCGGCTCAGGCACAAGCCCTTGTCCCCCTGTGGATAGCCATTGATCAAGAGGGGGGGCCGGTGGTGCGCCTTACCGAGGGGGTGACGGTGTTCCCCAGCGCCATGGCAGTGGCAGCAGCGGGATCCCTGGCAAAGGCGGAAGCTATGGCCCGTGCGGTGGGAACGGAGCTGAAAAGTTTGGGGTTTAACCTCAACTTCGCCCCTGTTGTGGACGTGAACAGCAACCCCCACAACCCCATCATCGGCATCCGAGCCTTTGGGTCAGACCCGAAACAGGTGACAGATTACGGCCTCGCCCTGTGGCGCGGCTATCGGCAAGCCGGGATCCTCTGTACGCCCAAACATTTTCCCGGCCATGGGGACACCGATATGGATTCCCACCTGGGGTTGCCGCGGGTGGATCGCCCTCTGGAGGCGCTACAGACCACGGAATTGCGCCCGTTTCAGGCTTTGATCCGGGCAGGGGCAGAGGCGATGATGACGGCGCATGTGGTGATGCCGGCTCTGGGATCCGTCGGCGACAGCGGGACGAAGTCCTTGCAACCGGCAACGCTGGCCCCTGAGGTGGTGTCCGGCTGGCTGCGGCAGAAGCTGGGTTTCAAGGGTCTTGTCCTGACGGATTCCCTGACCATGGGGGCCATTGCCCGCACCTACGGCATTCCCGAAGCGGCAGAACTGGCCTTTAGGGCAGGAGCCGATGTGCTGGTGTTTGGGGCAGATCCCGGCTTTACCCCGGCCATCCAAAAAGAAGCCTATGCCCATCTGCTGCGGGAGTTCCGTGCCGGTCGTTTGTCGGTTGAGCAGTTGGATCGGTCAGTGGAGCGGATTTTGGCCTTGAAGCGGCGCTACAGGCTGGGATCCCCCTGCCCCCCTTTCCCCCCTTCCACCCTGGAAAGCCACCAGGCGCTGGCCCGCCAAATCGCCCAAGACAGCATCACCCTGGTGCGGGGATCCCTGCCCCCCTTAGCCCCCGACCCGCTGCTCATTACCCCTGTGCCTCTTCTGGGGGATCTTTTCCAAAATGTCTGGCCCGGTGCTCAGGTTCTCAAGATCAGCCCAGAGCCTACCCCTGAGGATTTGCAAACAACCCTGCAAGGGGCGTCAAGAGCTGACCAAGTGCTGGTGGGATCCCTTGATCTGTTTCGTTACCCGCTTCAGAAGGAGTTGCTGGCGGACTTACTGGGATCCCTTCCGCCGGAAAAGGTGATTGGGTTGGCCTTGGGATCCCCCTACGACGCCTTTGCCCTGCCCCAGATCCCGGTCTATTTGGCCTGCTACGGCACTACCCCCGTCTCTCTACAGGCGTTGCTGCAGGTGTTGTTGGGACAGATCCCGGCCCAGGGTCGCTTGCCGGTTGGATCCCACTTGGAGGGATCCTGGTCGCGTTAGCGGAGCTCCATAGCAGATCCCCTAGCTGCTGAGGTTGCTGAAATTGCACCGCGTCAGGGTCGGCACCGTTCGCCTCACCAAGCCCGTCAGCACGTTGCCGGGGCCGATTTCCCACACCTCTTGGATGCCGTCGGCGGCCATCTGCAACACGGTTTCTCGCCAGCGGACAGGGGCAGTCATCTGGGCCAGCAGCGCCTGCTTAAGGGCTTGCGGATCCCGGCTGGCGGTGGCAGTGCAGTTGCTGTAGACGGGCACTCGCGGCGGCTGAAAGTCAACAGCGCGCAAGGTGTGGGCAAACTCCTCGGCAGCAGCCTGCATAAAGGGCGAGTGAAAGGCGCCACTTACCTTGAGGGGAACGGTGCGCTTGGCCTGCAACTGCTCACAGACGGCTTGCACCCCCTCCACTGAGCCGCTGATCACCACCTGATCCGGGCTGTTGTCGTTGGCAAGAGTGACGTCGGGGATCATCTGGCACAGGTGCTCCAGCTTGTCGCGGTCAAACCCCATCACTGCCGCCATGCTGCCCGGGGGATCCCCTGCGGCTTCCATCAGTTGGCCCCGCAGCGCCACCAGCCGCAGGCCGGTCTCGAAATCAAACACGCCGGCAGCATAGAGGGCGCTGTATTCGCCCAGACTGTGGCCAGCAGTGCAGGCAGGAGCCTGACCCTGGGCGTAGAGATAGTCTGTCAACAGGGCCGATACGGTGAACAAAGCCGGTTGCGTGTAGCCGGTCTGGTGGATCTGGTCTTCCGATAAATCTAAGGGATCCCATCCCAACATCTCACGGGCCAAAGCCAACTTCTGGCCTGCTCCCTGCCAGTTCCGCAAGTCCCTTCCCATGCCTATCGCTTGGGATCCCTGGCCGGGATAGATCCAGGCAACAGTCATCAATTCACTTCCCCCAACGAAACACAATCGCCCCCCAGGTGAGGCCGGCGCCAAAGCCCGCCATCACCCCCAGATCGCCGGCGCCAAAGCGTCCTTGCTCGATCCAAGTGGCCAAGGCAATCGGCACCGAAGCGCCCGAGGTGTTGCCGTAATGCTCTAAGACGCTGGCCACCCGCTGCGGATCCAGCTGCAGGCGCTTGGCTACCGCATCGAGAATGCGCTGGTTGGCCTGATGAATAAAATATCCCTGTACTGCTTCCGCCGGGATCCCGGCCCGGAAGAGAGCCTTCTCGATGATCTCCGGCACCGCCTGGACGGCAAACTTGTACACCTCACGGCCATTCATGGTGATGGGACAGCAGCGATACTGCCCCACCTGCAGGGATCCCACCAGGGGCTTGGCCTCTGTAGCCATGGACAAGCTGAGCAGCTGGCTGCCACTGCCATCGCTGCGCAGCTCAATGCTGAGGATCCCGCCGGTTTCCCCCGCCTCCAGAACCACCGCCCCGGCCCCATCTCCAAACAAGACACAGGTGGTGCGATCTGCCCAGTCCACCGTACGGGAGAGCACATCCGCCGCCACCACCAAGGCCCGCCGGTACAGCCCGGTTTGCAAAAACTGCGCTGCCGTGGCCACTGCAAAGACAAAGCCCGTGCAGGCTGCCGTCAGATCAAAAGCCACCGCCCGCGTTGCTCCCAGAGCTGCCTGCACCTGAGGGGCCGAGCCAAACCGATCGACACCGGTGGAAGTGGCCAGCAGGATCAAATCCAGGTCTTGAGGCAAGATCCCGGCCTGAGCCAAAGCGGCCTTGGCTGCCTGGACCGCCAAATCCACCAAGCTCAGCTCAGGGGGCAGAATGCGCCGCTGACGAATGCCGGTGCGGGGCCAGATCCATTCGTCGGAAGTTTCGACGATCTGGCCGAGATCGTCGTTGCTCAGGCAGGGATCCGGCAGGGCAGCCCCTGCCCCCACCAGCCGCACGGTCGGGAGGCTATGGCTGGGCATCTTCCACGGGTTCGGGACAGCGGGAGGAAGTCCTTTCCAGGGATCCCAACGGCAACACTTCCGGGCCAGAGCCAGAGTAGACCTGAAGGGGCCGGGTGCGCCGCCTGGGGTTGGATTCAGGTTCGCGAGGGTCAACCATTTCCGCCTGCAGCCGCTGTAGGATTTTCTGTTCTGCCGCCTCTTTGGCCAGGCGAATGGCGTGGTAGACCATCGGCGCCTTGGAGCTGCCGTGGGTAATCACGCAGATGCCGTTGACGCCGAGCAGCAAAGCACCGCCATACTCCACGTAGTCCATGCGCCGCTTTACCTGCTTGAGGTTGGGCCGGAGCAGCCAGCAGCCCAACTTGCCGCGCCAGCCGCGGGGCAGCTCCTCCCGCAGCACCTGGGTGATCACCTGGCCAACACTTTCGGCAAACTTGAGGAGGGCATTGCCCACAAAGCCGTCACACACCACCACATCAAACTCCCCGGTCAGCACATCCCGCCCCTCGGCATTGCCGGCGAAATGGATCCCTGGCAATTGGGCCAGGCGCTGGTGGGTGGCCAGAGCCAAATCATTGCCCTTGTTGGGCTCCTCGCCGATGTTGAGCAGGCCCACCCGCGGACGCTCGACCCCCAGTACGCACTGGCAGTAGAGGGATCCCATGCGGGCAAACTGCTCCAAAAAGCGGGGCCGGCAATCCACATTGGCCCCCACATCCAGCAGCAGCACCGGCTTGCCTTTCAAAGTGGGCAAAAGAGCGCCAATGGCCGGGCGATCGATCCCTGCCAGCCGGCCCAAATTCAGGTAGGCCGCAGCCATCGCTGCTCCGGTATTCCCGGCGGCCACCACGGCATCCGCTTGGTTGGAGCGCACCTGTTGCATCGAGATGTTGATGGAGGCTTTGGGCTTTTTGCGCACCATCAGCGGCTCTTCCGCCATGCCCACATCCTCTTCGGCAGGCACAATGGTGATCCCAGCAGGCAAGGGTTGGGGCAGAAAGGGCTTGAGGGAATCTGGACGACCGACTAGTGCAATCCCGACCCGGAGCTGCCGATGGGCCAGCAGGGCGCCCTTGATGATCTCTTCGGGAGCGTAGTCACCCCCCATCGCATCGACCGCAATTCGCACAAGCTGACCTCACACTGGAATATCCTTGGCAACTGCAAGCAAGAAGCGGGGCAAAACGCACTAACCTCTGCAGTCCCCTCGCCCGAGAATTGGGAGCCCCAGTGGCTGCAGGGTGCTAGCGAATTTTACCAGATTTGTTTTCCTCAATTAAGGCCGCAGTTCCGCTTGCGCCGGTTCTCCCCACCCCCCACAGGAAACGTGAACTTCCTCACGCCTGCGCGAGGGTAGCCAGGAGAAAGTGTACCTGTTGGACGTGGTCGCATGCGGCGGAGTTTCTGGCTTGGTGTTGGCTCAGCTCCGTCTCCAACTGCACCAATTCTCCTGCCAACGCTGCCCACCGATCCCGCTCTGGGTAGAGGGTGGCCTGCAGGTGATTGAGGCGACCCCAGGTTTCTGCCATGGCCTGGGCGCGCGCCCGCAGGGATCCCTCCTCTTGCTCCAGGTGTTGCCACTGCTGCTCCAATTCCTGCCGTTGGCGGGCGAGCTGCTCCTGCTGAGAAGGCAAGGACGATTCCAGTTGTTGAATGAGGGTTTGCAGACGACCTTTTTCTTGGAGAAGATCCTGCTTCTGGCTGCCGATCTGTTCCAGGAGCGGCCCAATATCGACCTGAACCGGGGCAGCAGCTTGATTTTGCAGCTGTCTAAGGCGGGCTTCCTGGCGGGTCAACTCTTCATACTCTCGCTGCAGGTTTTTTTCCTGAGGCAGCAGGGCTTCTTCCAAAGCACTGCAGGCAGACTGGGCATAGTCGATATCCATCTCGATGTCAAACCGCTCCTCTGGAGAGGCGCTGGCCAGCCGCTCTTGCAGCTCCCGCAGGGTTTGCCGGTTTTGCTCCAGTTCGGCCCGCTGCTGGCTGACCTGGGCCGCCCGCTGCTCGTAATCTCGGCGCAGTTGGCTGACCAAAGCCGCCAGCTCCTCGACCGAGATCGCCGGCTCCCCAGCCCTGCCGTTGCTGCTGCCATCGACGATAAAGTCGTACTCCTGCACCAGACGAGAGGCTTTCTGGTATAGGCTCTCTTGAGATTGCAGCTGCTGGAGAATCCTCTGCAGGTGCTCTTGATGGGCTCGCAGGGATCCCCGTCGAGTTTGCCACTCTGCTTGGCTTTGCTCCAGGGATTGTCGGGATCCCCACCAAGCGGTGTGGCGTTCTTGCCAAGCGCGGTAGTCTCGATCCAGCTCGTCTTGCCGGGCCTGGGCCTGCTGACGTTCTGCTTCCAGTTGGGCAATCTGTTGATTCAAGTGCTCCTGCTGCTGCTGAATGTGGCTTTTCAAGCTTTGCAGAAGCGCCAAGGGATCCCCAGCCGGATGTAGAGTCTCCTGGAGCTGCTGCACCAAAGCCTGTAGCTGCGCTGCTTCTGCCTCCCCCAAGCGGCTGGAGCGAGCTTCTTGCAACTGGGCTTCCAACTCTTGCCGCTGCCGATTCAGAGCTTCCCGCTGCTCTCCGATCAGGCGCTGTTGTTCAGCTAAGTAAGCTTGCTGGGCTGCCAGTTCCTCTTTGAGGCTGTCCAGAAGTTTGCGATCTTCCTCCACACTCTTGTATTGCTCATACAGCCGCTGCACCTCTTCTTCCTGGGCTGCTAGCTCCATCTCGCGGCGGGTAAGCTCATGCGCCTGAAAGGTGAGGGACTGTTTCCAAACCTCGATCTCCTCTTCCTGGCTGCGGGCTCTGAGCTGAAGTTGGCTGAAGTTTTGCAGATAGGTCACCAGTTGGCGAGCGGCTTCGCTGATGCGGGCGACCTGACGGTTGCCGGAGATTTCCGCCAGCACCAATGACCCATCCTTGAAGCGCCCAGCCTCCTGGGCGATGCGGCCTTCCAAGGTAATGGATTCTTCGTTCACGGCCACCCAGGTATTGTCCTGCTGCTGCTTGGCCAGCAATTGCAGAGACGACTTGGCAAATCCAATCGGCTTGGATAGCTCTGCTAGGTACAGCACGCCTGAACTCCTCTAAAACAGCATGGACAGCACCAGCCTTGACCCCACCGAGCCACTGCCCCTGGCCGGGGAAAAATG
This sequence comes from Synechococcus sp. R6-10, assembly GCF_047461815.1. Taxonomy (NCBI): domain Bacteria; kingdom Bacillati; phylum Cyanobacteriota; class Cyanophyceae; order Synechococcales; family Synechococcaceae; genus Synechococcus; species Synechococcus sp. R6-10. The sequence continues at coordinate 8,730 of NZ_JANSHW010000399.1, read as the reverse complement.
GACGGCCGCCAGAACATGGCTCGCCGAGGCGCATAAAGACTACACCACCTTTCTAGACTCAACCATAGGGTAAAAAAAACACCTTCGCCAGATGAGTTTTGGGGATGCCTGGGGTAGCTATTCAAACCGGTGGCGGAGCACTAAAGTAGTCTAGGGTGTGGTGTAGAGTTGTGTTCGGGGGTTGTATGGAGCTGCAAGGTGAGCCGCTTTCTGTTCGTCGGCGTTCTCCTGCCCCGCCGGTGGTCGTAGCCTCTCAGGTGTACCAGACAACAGCGCCGGAAGCCAAACCGCGCCACATCTTGGAAGCGATCGTCTGGCACAAAGAACAGGAGGTGGAGCGCCAACGGGAGCAGCTTCCCCTCAAGCAATTGCAACGGCAACTGGATCAAGCCCCGCCGGTGCGGGATTTTGTGGCGGCTCTTACCCAGTCTCCTCACCCTGTTTCCTTGATTGCCGAGGTCAAAAAAGCCTCCCCCAGCCGCGGCGTTCTCCGGGATCCCTTTGACCCGGTAGCCATTGCCCAGAGCTATGAGGCCGGTGGGGCCAGTTGTCTCTCGGTGCTGACGGATGAGCGGTTCTTTCAGGGCAGTGGCGAGTATCTGCGGCAGATCCGTCAAGCGGCAGGGATCCCCATCCTCTGCAAGGAGTTCATCCTCTACCCCTACCAAATCCTCTGGGCCCGCAGCCTGGGGGCAGATGCGGTGCTGCTGATTGCCGCCATTCTCTCGGATGCGGACTTGGGCTATTTTCTCAAGCTGGTTCGGCAATTGGGTATGGCGGCTCTGCTGGAGGTGCACACTTCCCAAGAGTTGCAGCGGGTGTTGCGTTTGCCCCAACTGCAAGACTCCAGGGGGCAGGTGCTCATTGGCATCAACAATCGCGATCTGAGAACCTTTGCGGTGGACTTAAACACAACGCGCAACCTGTTGGCCGCCCACTCGGAGCTCCTTGGCGATCTGCCTGTGGTCAGCGAGTCCGGCATCCATACCCCCGCCGATCTGCAGCAGTTGCGGGCCTGGGGGGTGCGCTCTGTGCTGGTGGGGGAAGCGCTGGTGACCCAGCCGGATCCCGGCCAAGCTGTGCGCCACCTGTTGTCATCTCAGTGAATGAAAACCATTTATCAATGGATCTCTGCGAGAACAATTGATCTCTAAGGATTGCTTGGATCGATGAAACGTATTCCTGTGCCGGCTCATATCCACTACGAATTTCTGCTGCGGGTGTTGGAGCGGCAAACCTTTCCGGCAGTGGAAGAACAGGATTTTGGCAACCGAGGCCGCACGCAAGAGCTGATCAACTCCCTGCGCAAAGCCCTCACCCAACAGGTGCAACTGGAGGAAGAGTGGCGACAGCGGGGCTATCAGGTGGACTACCGCTGGAATATGGACGAGCCTCAGCCTCCCCCTTGACCTTCCAGCCCACTGTAAGGTTTAGCATCCTTTCAGTGGCATTGGGGGGGTTTTCCAAGATGCAGGTTGTTTTGACGGTGCCCAAGCTGGCCTGTGGGGCCTGTATAGACACCATTGCGCAAGCGGTGCGGCAACTGGATCCCCAGGCGCAGGTGGAAGGGGATCCCAAAACCAAACAGGTGCGGATTACTTCTGAGCGGCCTGTGGGCGATTTGCGGCAGGCCCTCACCCAGGTGGGATATCCCCCGGCCTAGTCAATTTTGGGCCGGGAACGGTCGGGCGTCTGTTTTGAATTTCTGTACAGATGGCTGCCTTCGCCCTGCCCAGGGTGGAGAGTAGCTGTCGTTTCATCAACAAGGTGTTGCCATGTCTGCCCATAAAGGGTCATCGGGTGCACTATCGGCCTCTGCGCCTTCTCCTGAGGGCACTTGGCAGTTGGCCCTGCAAGGGATGAGCTGTGCCTCCTGCGCCCGCAGCATCGAACAGGCCCTCGCTCAGGTGCAGGGGGTGTCCCACGGATCAGTGAATTTTGCCAGCGAGCAGGCCACCGTCAAAGGGGATCCCAGGCTGGTGGATCCGCAGGCGTTGATTCGGGCGGTGGAGCGGGTGGGGTATCGGGCGCGCCTCATCCAAGAGGATTGGCAACTGGACGATCTGTCGGATCCAGAGCGGATCGCCCAACGGGCCGCAGAACGGGAATTGAAGCTGAAGGTGGCGATGGGGGTGGGCATCAGCACGGTGCTGGTGATCGGATCCCTGCCGATGATGCTGGGGATGGACATCCCGGGCTTTCCCATGTGGCTGCACAATCCTGGGTTGCAGTTGCTGCTGACGGCTCCGGTGCAGTTTTGGGTGGGCAAGCATTTTTATCGAGGCGCTTGGGCCGCTTGGCAACGGCGCTCGGCGGATATGAACACGCTGGTGGCCTTAGGGACGAGCGCGGCTTTCTTCTATTCCATTTTCCCAACGGTTTTCCCCGACTCTTTCCATCGGCAGGGACTGCATCCCGATGTGTATTACGAAGTGTCGGCGGTGGTCACCACCTTGATCCTGGTGGGTAAGTGGATGGAGCAACGGGCCAAAAGGCAAACCTCTGAGGCCATTCGCAAGCTGATCGGGCTGCAACCGAAAACGGCAAGGGTAATTCGCCAGGGGGTGGAGCAGGATATTCCGATTCGGGAAGTGCAGGTGGGGGATCGGATCCGGGTGCGCCCCGGCGAGAAGGTGCCGGTGGATGGGGTAATCCTAGAGGGATCCTCCAGCCTCGACGAGTCGATGGTGACCGGCGAGAGCCTGCCTGTTGTCAAATCGGCGGGGGATGAGGTGATTGGGGCAACGCTGAATCGGACGGGCAGCTTTGTGATGGAAGCGCGGCGGGTGGGCAAAGACACAGTTCTGGCCCAGATCGTGCGCTTGGTGCAGGAAGCTCAGGGATCCAAAGCTCCGATTCAACAGTTGGCGGATCGGGTGACTGCCTGGTTTGTGCCGGCAGTGATCGGGGTGGCAGTTCTAACTTTTGTGCTCTGGTGGGTGCTGGCCGATAACCCGACACTGGCCTTGGTGAACACAATTGGGGTGCTGATCATCGCCTGCCCTTGCGCGCTGGGGTTGGCGACCCCCACCTCGATCCTGGTGGCCACGGGACGAGGGGCAGAATTGGGGATCCTGGTGAAAAGTGCCGACAGCCTGGAATTGGCCCACCACTTGCGCACGGTGGTCTTGGACAAAACCGGCACCCTGACTGAAGGTCGTCCCACTGTCACCGATATTTGGGCCCACGGCTCCTCTCCCCTGGCGGTGTTGCGCCTGGCAGCGGCGGTGGAGCGGCACTCGGAACATCCTTTGGCCCAGGCGGTAGTGCAGAAAGCCGAAGCCGAAAAAATTGCCATCCCTCCTGCCCAGCATTTTCAGGCAAGGATAGGCAGTGGGGCAGAAGCCTGGGTGGAAGACCAGTGGATCCGCATCGGTCGGCTGAGCTGGCTACAGGAGATGGGGATCCCCTGGGATCCCTCTTGGTCAGAGCGGGTTCAGAATTGGGAAAGCCAGGGCAAAACGGTGATCGGCGTAGCCCAATCCCAGAGCCTGGTGGGGCTGTTGGCCATTGCCGATCCGCTCAAACCCACTTCTCCTGAGGCAGTGCAACAGCTGCAACAGATGGGTCTAGAGGTGATCCTGCTAACCGGGGATAACCCCACCACAGCCCAAGCGGTTGCTCGGCAAGCAGGCATTCAGCGGGTAATTGCCCAAGTCCGTCCGGATCAGAAGGCCGCTTACATTCGCAGCTTCAGACAACCTCGACACCGGGTGGCGATGGTGGGAGATGGCATTAACGATGCTCCGGCTCTGGCAGAAGCCGATGTGGGGATCGCCATCGGTACGGGTACGGATGTGGCGATGGCCGCCAGCGATATTACCCTCATGTCGGGGGATCTGCGGGGAGTCGCCACAGCCATTCAACTCAGCCGGGCCACCCTCAACAACATCCGCCAGAACCTCTTCTTCGCCTTTATCTACAATACGCTCGGGATCCCGATTGCTGCTGGGGCGCTCTATCCCTTCACAGGCTGGCTGCTCAACCCCATGCTGGCCGGGGCAGCCATGGCCCTGAGTTCCGTTTCGGTGGTCGCCAATGCCCTGCGCCTGCGACACTTTCAGCCCCCCAGACCAGCGGGCCGGCGTTAGGCCCTCTCCCAGGGGCAAGGGGGATTAGCGCGGCAACAGTTTTGCTGCCCTTTGAGCATGAGTCTGCCGTACCGCTCATGCCTCAGGGCTATCTTCTGGCAGACAAGGACATCCCCCCCAGGGGGCTTGGTGAACGACAAGCGGCAAGCTAACCTAAAAGGCTCAGGCAGACTGGGGAAAGCGCGGTGCAAGTCCGCCACTGTGACGCAACTGTGATGGGATCCCTCCCTCAGCCAGAACACCCACCTGCCGTTGTCCTGTACCCCTTGCGATTCACAAGGAACGGAGTTTTTTGTGTTGAATACCCTCAGTGTTTCCCCTCCGCTTGCGGTTGGGCAGTCTCCTGTTGTCCCCCTGCCCCTGTTGCTCATCGGCCACGGATCCCGCGACCCCCAAGGGCAGCAAGCCTTTCTGGAGCTAGCCCAGGCTTACCAAGCTCTCACCCCCCATCGACCGGTGATCCCCTGCTTTCTGGAGCTGACCCAGCCAACCATTGCCCAGGGGGTAGAGCAGTGCTTGGCCCAAGGGTGGCAGGAGATCGTGGCCCTGCCGCTGTTGCTGTTTGGGGCCCGCCACAACAAGTTCGATGTGACGATGGAATTGGATCGCCTGCAGGCCCTCTATCCCCAGTTGCGCATTCATTACGGTGGGCCGCTGGGGATCCGCATCGAGATCCTGCAACTGCTGCGAGACCGATTGGCTGCTCTGATAGCTGCCCAACCGCGGCGGATCCCAGAGGCAGAAACCGTGCTCCTATTTGTGGGTCGCGGCTCCAGCGATCCCGAGGCCAATGCCGAAGCCTGTAAACTGGCCCGGTTGCTTTGGGAAGGATCTGGGTTTGCCGCTGTGGAAACTTGCTTTATCGGCATTACCCATCCCCGCCTGCCCGTGGGATTGGAGCGGGCCTTGTCCTGGCATCCGCGCCGGGTGATCGTGCTGCCCTACTTTCTGTTTACGGGGGTGTTGGTGAAAAAAATCGAGGCGGCAGTGGAACAACAACGACAACGACAGCCGGAAATCGACTGGCTGATGCTGCCGGAATTGGGCCTTGTGGATACGGTGCTGCACAGCCTGCAGCAACTGGAGCAGGAAGCCCTGCAGGGCCAAACCCCGATGAACTGCCACCTGTGCAAGTTTCGCCTGGCCGTGAGCGCAGAGGTCAGAGCTGGGCATACCCATCACCATCCTCACGAGCATCATCACCACCATCACGGGCACGGATCCCATCACCACCCTCATTCTCACCATCACCCTCAGCACGGCCACACCCACGCAGCGGCTGGGGATCCCTGGGCCCAATTAGAGGGCTACCACCAACGGGCTTGGCAGGTGCCCTAAGAGGGAAACAGAGGCTGCTGGCGGGATAAACTGAGTGCAGACAGGCCATTTTTGAACCTGGTTTTCCCGCTCTAGCGGTTGTGATGACGAAAAAACGATGATGCTCTCCCGCTCCTCTTGGGTTTCAGGTGCCGCTGCCGCGGGGAGCGGGATCTTTGTTTTCGCCCTGGTGGTGGGGCTGCTGGATCAGATCCTGCCCACCCTGCCCAAGGTTTCCCTCTCCCTGGCCGGGATCCCTGGGATCCTGGCTGGAATTGGGTCTGCCTATGGGGTTTGGCGGGTGGTTCAGATGGGTCTGCAATCGGCTTCCTGGAGCGACTTTCGAGAATCGCTGGTGGCGACCCTATCTCCCTTTGATCCCGCCGATTATGGCGGCAACCCTCGGCAACCCGAGGAGGATTCTCTCCCTTTGCAGTCGGTTGACGAGGATCCTCAAACCCAGATCCGCGATCGACAAATTCTTGATCAAGCTGAGCAGCAGACGGAAACTGAAACCGAAGTAAGCGAACACACTCAAGTAAGACTGCAGGGCGAGCAGCACCAGGATCAAGCTTCGCAGGCCAAGGCCCAACAGTTGCAGCCCCTACAAGAATTGTCATCACCTTCTTCCCCAAGCCCTGAGTCGGCAAAACCCACACCAGAGCCAGAGCTCAACCAAAAACTTCGCCAACTCCAGATGCAGGTCGCCACTCTGAAAATAGAACTGGAACTCCAAGAAATCCAACTGCAGCAGTTGGAGGTGAGGCGGACTCGGCTTCAGCAGCAGAAGCAGAAACTCAAGCACGTTCTGCGTCGCACGGCGTCCGAAAATCAAAGGCTGCGCTTCTTACAGGAGCAAAAAGCTCGGCAACTGGAGCAAACTCAACAGGAGCTGCAAACTTTGCGAGAGTCCTACCGCGCCTTGCAAGTTCTACAGGAAATAAGCTCCACCCTAACCCAAAACCCATCTCACGAAAGGGCGGAAACGGAGTCCTCTGGATCCTCCGACTAGCCGACCCGCTTTAGAACAAATACACTCCCCTCGCTGCCCCGACCCAGCCGCAAGTCTTCATCCAAATAGGTGATATCCAGCCAACCCGTTGGCTCGCGGCGGCGAATATCGATTTGAATAGCCGGGATCCGCTCCGGAGCCCGCTCGAGCAAATAGAGAAAACTCTCGATCTCGTAGCTCATCAAAGCTTGGGATCCGAGCACCAATCGCTCGAAAATCACCCTCACCCGGCGCTCAGATTCGGGGTAAAAGCGCGCTGATACAGCCAAGACTCCCCGTGGCACCCAAGCCCCCAGCCAGCCGGATCCCTGGATCTCCGCCACGTTGAAGACCCGTCCAGCCTTGGCCCGAATACACTGGTAGATCTCGCCGGTGGTCAAAAAAGGCAACTGTGCCAGCCGCAGCAGAGCTGTGCTCGTGGTAAATAGGGTGAGCCAGTTCCCCTCCAACCCTTCAGGAGCCGATGTTGGCTTGGGGGTGGGGTTGAGCGCTTCTAGGACGGCAATTTGAGACAAAATCTGGGCTTTTTGGTCAGGGGAGACTTTCCGGCCCCGGTCGGTTGCCTCCAGCAGGTGCAGCAGAGCCGATTTTTGCTGAGCCAGGGCCATGAGCACACTCCAAGGCATCAACCCCATTTTAGAGAACGCCAGATCCGGCTGCCCTCAACCGTCTTCTTCTACGGGTTTCAGATTTAGATCTGCCACCTGCTCATACCCCAGCCCGGCCCGCACCACCAGCGGCTCGGATCCCGTCAAGTCAATTACCGTAGAGACCTTGGCCCGACGGGGGGCATCGTCATCCAGCACCAGATCCACCTGTTTTTCCAACTGCCGCATCTCTTCAGCCGCAAAGATCCCACCCTCATCCCAGGGGTCGCTCTCCCACTCCCAGGCTTGCCCAGAACTTAAGTCCAGGGATCCGACGGGATCCCCCCCCAGCTTGGCAGAGGTGGAGACAATTGGATTGCCCAACTCTTCCAGCAAAGCCTGACAAATGGCAGAATCGGGCACGCGGATGCCGGTGGTTTTCCGCTTGGGCTCCATCACCAACTTGGGCACCAGCTTGGTGGCCGGCAACAGAAACGTAAACGGGCCCGGGATCAGCCGCCGCATCAGCCGATAGGCCGAATCGGTTACCTGGGCATAGTGGGCAATGCGTGAGAGAGAAGGGCACAAAAAGGTAAGAGGCTTGTCGTTGGAGAGCTGCTTGATACGGCGTACCCGCTCCACTGCTTGTTTGTGGGTCACATCGCAGCCAATGGCATAGACTGTATCGGTGGGGTAAAGCATCACCGCCCCCTCCCGCAAAGCCGCCGCAATCCGCCGGATGGAACGGGCCTGGGGCTGTTGCGGATGCAGCTTAAAGTACTCGGCCATCGGGCAGATGGGAAGAGGTCAAGACTGGGAGCAGCTACCCCCCAGGGGGTTTTCCACAAGAGGGCGGGGGGTCGGTGGCACCGACGCGGGCGGGGATCCCTGAGATTCGGGCCAGTCCTTCAGTTGTTGCATCAGGGCTTGGATGTGCAGACGGGGCAGATAGGGCCAGTCGCCGGCTTCTTCCAAATCCTGAAGCACCCGATACAGAGCTTGACGGGTGTTGGGCAAAGACTCCCGAAAGGCACCTTCCAGGATCGCGCGGTGCAACTCCTCCAGCAGCCGCAGGAGCATCAGCAGCTCCACACACGCTCCCGCCCTCGCCTGGGCCGCCTGTTCAACAGCCAACATGATCTGACGCAAATCCGGTGGCAGATCCTCCGCCGAGATATACATAGCCACTCGTCTCTGGGTTCTGGGAAGGCAGGGGCTTTCCCATTCTAAGATTCTTCTGCCCTAGGACTGGATGGATTTTGCCCCCACAAGATCCAACTGCGCAGGCTGTTGGGATCCCCGACCCAGGCACTGCCACACCCGCTGCAAGAGGGCATCCAGCCCCTGCTTGGCAATCGCAGAAATGGTCACCACCGAAGTGCCGGCAGCAGCAGACAGCCTCTGGGCGCGCTCGGCAACCTGCTGGGGATCCAGAACATCGATCTTGTTCAAAACCAGGATTTGTGGCTTATCGATTAACCCGTGGCCGTAGGCGCGCAGCTCCTGCTGAATAACCTGGTAATCCTTGACGGGATCCGCCGCCGTGCCATCCACCAAATGAATCAGTACCCTGGTACGCTCCACATGGCGCAAAAACTCATGGCCCAGCCCCACCCCCAAGTGCGCCCCCTCGATCAGCCCCGGAATATCGGCAAACACCACCCCATCTCCCGATGGATGGGGCACCACCCCCAAATTGGGCTGCAACGTGGTGAAGGGGTAG
>NZ_JANSHW010000398.1:0-10515 GCF_047461815.1 Synechococcus sp. R6-10 | reverse complement strand
CAAACAGAATGCTATCGCTGCATAGTTGAACAGTGATGTTCAGCAGTGTTCAGCGTAAATGTATCAGCTACACAGAAACTCTGTCCTGCCGGCACGACTGACCGTGGGGGAGTTCACAGAACAGCCAATCCGTCCGCAAAAATTAGGGATCCCCTCACCTGCGGGGATCCCAGATGGGGTACTGGATCAAACCTTAGCGAGGGAAAACCACCTGGGCTCGCAACTCGCCCGGCGGGTTGGCCTGCGTGTGAATGTTGATGTAGTAAGCTCCGGCCAAAAAGCTGGAGACTTGCTCAGGGGTGAGGTTGGCTTCCAGTCGGAAATTCCCCGACTGATTGCCTGGATCGGCAACATGTTCAAGACAAAGACCACCGGCCCTGTGGCCTGGGCGAAAGATTGTCCTGGCTGCGGCTGAGCAATGTGAATATGTCCAGGGCCAAAGTTAGCAATGGGTAGAAGTGGGGTTGTGAGATTTGTAAAGCTTCCTTAACCGCTGAGAAACAAGACAGCAACCAGGCAAAAGCCGCAAAAAGCCTCGAAAATTGAACGAGGCCGAAGGGCAAAACCGATCAACAACATGGAAAAAAGCTCCTCGGTCAGAGAACAGGCTAAATAAGGTACGTATCAGGCCAAGCTTCGGATTCATCTCTGGGTTTAAAAGACGGCGACATCACTGCTACCGAGAGACAAAAATCCCCACCCTGTGGGGGTTGGGGGATGGTGTAGACTGCACGCGGAGCAGAAATCTCTGACCGTACCTATAAAGTTGCGGAGAGGGGGAGAGGGTTCACCCAGGCACTTTCCCCAAGCTCGGTTCAGGATAGATCTGTCTATCCTCTGGCCGAGGCGGCCAAAGCAGAGTTCATGATCGGCCAGAACCAGTGGGGCCGCATCAGGATGACGGTGTCGATGACGTGGATGATGCCGTTATCGGCTTCGATGTCGGCTTGGATAACGGTGGCGTTATTGACCTCGAAAACGTCCCCTTCGATCAACAAGTCGATGGGAGATCCCTCTACCGAGCCCACACTTTGGTACTTGGCCAAATCTGCCTTTTTCAGGCGACCGGGCACCACGTGGTAACACAGGATGCGGGTCAGTTGGGGGATGTTTTGCACCAGAGTGGTGATGGTGCCAGGGGGCAGCTTGGCAAAAGCCCCATCGGTGGGGGCAAAAACGGTAAAGGGGCCGGGGCTTTTCAAAGTATCCACCAGGTTTGCCGCTTTAACGGCAGTTACCAAGGTGGAAAAGCCCTCAGCAGAGACGGCAATATCGACAATATCGGGCATGGCCGGGATCCTTTTGCTGTGAAGTTGTTGCTAACTGGATTGCTGCTCGAAAGGCTTTGGGATCATTAAAGTTGCCACGGGCTAGCGATAATTCTGATCCTGAATGTAGGCGAGGCGGGCTGCTTCCCGGATCCCATATTCCGGTCGGGTGAAGCGATTGAGTTGTCCCTCAAAATAACGGCGGTTCATCATCAAGTGCCGCGGATTTGGGTCATCAAGGGGATACAAGAAAGCCGCTCTTCCCGCCTGAATCACGGCTGAGGTGACGTTGTACATGGAGCGCTGGAAGCTAACCCCCAATTGAATCAGCATGTCCTCTTCGCCGCGGCAATGCTTGCGATAATACTCCACCAAATACTGGGGCAAAAAGTGGTACATATCCTGGTGCAAGAGCGTGGGCGGGATCCCGGCGGTGCCCACCGGAAACTTATCGGCGTAGAGGATCCCGTAGTGAAAGTCCAACTGGTTGGTGGGAACTTCGTTGGCCTGGGCGTTGTAGGACTTAGTGCCGCGGAAAGGAGAGGTGCGATAAAACACGGCCTCTACATAGGGGAAGGCAGCCTCATATAGCCAGGTGAATCCTTTGGATTTGGGCACAATATCGTACCATTCTCCCCGAATACGCACGCGGTGGTAGATGGGTCGTCCGGCAATGGCGAAGATCCCGTTGACCAGAAAGTTCATCGCCTCCGGCACGCTGGTAATTTTGCCTTCATCGTAGAGATCGCTCATCTCAAAAAAGACCGGAGCCATCACCTCCCAAAACAGGCCCAACACCGAGTACATGGTGGCCTGGCGGCACAGCTCCAAAAACATATCGGGGAAGAGCTTGTATAGCCCCATCAACAAGGGGTTGCCCTGGCAATAGGCGCGGATGGCGCGGTCGGCATTTTGCTTGTATTCTTCGGAATCCATGTAGGGATCCAGCAAGCCCCCCATATCCCGGTGCCAGAGCATGGCCCGCATACATTCTTCGGCAAATTCCATGTTGATGCGGTCATGCCAGAGGTGATGCAAAATCCTGGGCAGCTTGCGCTTCAGCTCCCCTTTTTCCATGAACTCCAGCAGCTCGGGATGGGCCGTAGCCTGGCCTCGCCAAATGCGCAAATCCGCGTTATCCCCCGCGTAGTGGTTGGCCAGCTTCAGATACTCTTCAGGAATGATGAACTTGAAAAAAGGCAAGGGATCCACAAACACCTGCTCGGCAATGTAGAGCAGATCCCGCCAGTAGAAATCCATCGGCACGGCATAGGCTTTGTAGAGGCCGATAATTTGCATCAGGTTTTCCGGCGTATCCGGCAACATGGATCCCCCAGCCTCCAGGCGGTGGACTACATCCGCAAAAGGGTGGGTAGAAGGGGGAAGCTTGCGGGCTGTGAGGGTTGTCGTCATAGAAGAAGTCTCCAACTCTTCAAAAGTTCTGGCTCCTTGAGGTCATTCCCTGGGATCTCAATTCCTGGAAGTTTCCCGCTTGCCTGGATCGGCTCCAGAGAGGGTGATGGGGGCAAGGTCACCGGCTGATGCCAAGATAAGCGTTTGGGCCTGAGCCACCTGGGTGGATAGGGTAAAGGCCAACGGTTGCGGCCATTTCACCAGGTTCATGGGCTGGATCCCAAACCAAACGATCAAGGCCGTCAAAATTAGCCCTGGGATCCGCTCCCAGCCATGCACGCGCGGGTAGTAGGCGGTACGGTTGTCCAATTTGCCAAAGCAGGTGCGGTTCAGCAAAATCACAAAGTACACCGCCGTCAAACCGGTGCCACAGATGCTGATCAAAGTGGGCAGAGGAAAATCTTGGTAGCTGCCCTGGAAGATCAAAAACTCCGCCACAAAGCCCACCAGGCCAGGGATCCCGGCGCTGGCCATCCCCCCCAAGATGAGCAGGGCGCTCACCGTGGGCAAGCCTCGCAAGGGGTTGAGCAGGCCGTTGAGCACATCCAGATCGCGGGTTCCCACTTTGCGCTCCACCAAGCCCACCAGATCAAACAGCAGCGCCAAGATGAGACCGTGAGAGACCATCTGCACCATCGCCCCGGTCAGGCTAATGGGGGTGGCTGCCGCCATGCCCAGCAAGATGTAGCCCATGTGGCCAATGGAGCTGTAGGCCACCATGCGCTTGATGTCTTTTTGGGCGATGGCTGCCAAAGCCCCGGACAACACGGCAATGGCTCCCCACCAGGCTAGGATCCCGCCCAGGTCGGCCCAAGCTTGGGGAAACAACTGCAGCCCAAAGCGAAACAGACCGTACGTGCCTAACTTGGAGAGGATCCCTCCCAGGAGGATGGCCACTGGCGGCGACGACTCCCCGTATGCATCAGGCAACCAGGTGTGGAAGGGGATCAGCGGCATCTTAATGCCGAAAGCCACGATCAAGGCCAACAGCGTCAAGGTCTGGGCAACAGGGCTGAGAGAGGTGATGCGGATCTCCAGCAGCTCAAAGCTATGGGGATCCCCCAGCCAGTAGATGGCCAAAAAGGCCCCCAACAGAAAGATGGCAGAGACGGCGGTATAAATCAAAAACTTGATGGCAGCATAATCCCGCTTGGGGCTGCCCCAGATGGAGATGAGCAGGTAGATCGGGATCAGCACCAGCTCGTAAAACAAGAAGAACAAAAGCAGGTTCTGGGCAACAAAAGCCCCGTTGACCGACCCGCTCATGAACAAAATGCAGCCGTATAAGAGGTTGGGCCGCTTCACCTCTGGCTCAGCTGTCAGCACCGCAATCAGCGTGAGCAGCCCATTCAAAGCCACCATCAGCAGGGAAAACCCGTCCAGGCCCAGGGAGTAGCTCAGCCCAATTGCCGGGATCCAATCCCACCGCTGCACCCACTGCAGCCCTTCCGCTTGCAGGTCAAAGTTGGCAAACAGCAGCAGCGAGATCCCCAGCAGGATCCCGGCCAAGGCCACCGCCAGCTTTCGCCCCCCCAAGCCCAGGAACAGGAGCAGGGATCCCAAGATCGGCAACACAATCAAGGCACTCAGCATGGTCTTTTCCCTCTTTATCTAAGGACTCCGTCCCGCTACCTTGCCCAAGCCTAGAGAATCAGCCAGCCCAGCAGGGCCACCCCCACCACAATCGTCAGCACGTAGGCTTGCAACTGGCCAGAGGTGGTGTATTTCAAAACCTGTCCACCCGCCAATACCGCCAAGCTGGTCAAATTTACCAAGCCGTCTACCACATAGCGGTCGAACAAGGCTGTAACCTCAGAGATGATGCGTACCGCAAACACCACACTGGCCCGGTAGAGCTTGGGGGTGTAGAAGTCGTTGGCCAACAAATCCTGCCAGTCGGCCAAGAAGGCCCAGTCCACCGGCTGCCGCTGCGGACGCAGGTATAGCCAGGCTCCCAAGGCAATGCCTGTCAAGCTGGATCCCGTCATTACCCCAACAGGGATCCCTTCCAGAGCGGGAATCAGACCTAGTGCCGCTAGGATCATGGGCATGTGCAGCGCCACCCCCATCGTGACCGTCATGGGCAGCATCATCGGCCAATGCACCTCCGGCGAACGCTCGCTCATCTGCTGCGGCTTGCCCCCCCAGATCAGGCCAAACACCCGTGTCAGCCCTAGGGCCGTTACAGCATTGGTGACCAGCACGACTGCCGCCCACAACCCCTGCCCCGATTGCACCAACTGCTGCCACAGATCCGTCAGCACCCAAAAGGAACCGAAAGGCGGCAAAGCGATGATTCCGGCCATTCCGGTCAAGAAGCACAGCCCTGAGATAGGACGCCGCGACCACAGCCCGCCCAGGTAGCGCAAATCCTGGGTAATGCTGTTCCAGATCACCGTGCCCGGAGCCATCACCAACAGGGCCATCGCGGGCGCATAGGTCAGCAGCAACCCATAGGCTTGCTGGGGATGACCGGTGCCCACCGCCACAAAAATCAAGCCCATGTAGGCACTCACCAGATAAGACAAAGCTCGCTTGGCGTCGATCTGGGCCAAGGCCACCAGGGATCCCCCCACCGCCGTCAAGCTGCCGATAGTCAGCATCACCCTTAGCACTGTTGGGGAAAGCTCGTAGAGGGGTTGCAGGCGAATCAACACCCAGGCCCCCGTGCCCACCACCACTGCGTTCCGCAAAATCGAGGCCGGGATCGGCCCTTCCATCGCCTCATCTAGCCACAGGTGCAATGGGAACTGGGCACACTTGCCCACCGGGCCAGCCAGCAACCCCAGCCCCACCAGCGCAATCAAGGTCGGATCCACAGTGACAGATCCTGCCTGCACCGCCTCTGCCCAGGCCGCCAAATCCTCAAACTCCCAGGAGCCGGTCAGGGGATAGATGGCGATCACTCCCATCAAAAGCAACAGGTCGCCGATGCGCTTGGTTAAAAAAGCATCCCGCGCCCCTGTCACCACCAGCGATTGGTTGAACCAAAAGCCCACCAACAGGTAAGTGCCCAGGGTCAAAATCTCCAGGATCACGTAGCTGAAAAAGAGGGAGTCGCACAAAGCCAAGGCACACATTCCCCCCTCAAACAGGCCCAGCAGGGAGAAAAACCGCGCCCAGCCCCAGTCCATTTCCATGTAGCCAAAGCCGTAGATCTGGGCCACCAGGTTCAGCCCCGTCACCACAGCGCAGGCCCCCAGAGTTACCGATGACACCTGCAGCGGCAGCTCTAACATCAGATCCCCCACCTGTAGCCAGGGCAACCGAATGACCTGCGCCAGCTGATCCCAAATTGCCACCAGCGCCCCCACGCTGTGCAGGAAGGCCATCAACGTCAAGAGCGCATTCAGATAACCTGCCGGACGTGGTCCCGTGCGCCGGGTGATTCCTGGGGACCAGATCAGCGCTCCCGCCCACCCCACCAAGGCGTAGAGGGGAATCAGCCATGCAGTTGTGACCAGCCCGTTCAAGCTCATAATCCTCCTTCGGCCAGGGATCTTGGCCAAACTGGAACACTTGCTGAGATCCTGTAAAAAATCTTAAAAGGCATCTTAGCGGCGAACCGAGATAGATAAAAATTGAACTTTCCGATAAAAACTATAGACAAAAATCTATAGTTCAAGCAGGGGGAGCAGAATAACCTCTGTCGTTGTCACCCCCTCACTCTCTAAAGCGTAGATGGAAATGAACCCCTTGGGAACCTAAGGATTTGCGATTGTTTGGACACAGGGAATGATCAAGAAAACTAGGTTTAGCGCTCCGCACCGCCAAAGCGAAGGCCTACGGCCCGCTGTCGCGACAGAGCGGCTTTGTGTTATGGTACGGGTTGATCTCCGCCAACTTGAATATGGCGCAGTGTCAATAAAAAGTGTCTGGGAGTTCATCCCAGTAGTTGGGGCTATGGCATCTGCTAACGCAAACACGACCCCGTCCACCCCTTCTCCCAAGGTTGCTGCTCAAGCTGCTGTGAAATTGCCGAGAAGACTGAGAACAACGACTTAGAAGGGCGTCTTGACTTTGGGTTGCTTGACCTTTAGCTCGCGAAGCCGTTTCAACATCTTCTGGAAATACTCCGCTAGGTAGTCCTCAAGAGAGGTCAGAGAGGCCAGTTCAATCCCCAGGGTTTCGCATACAGGCGTCATATCGGCGTGCATGGGTTCTTTGGCCGCGATCACCTCCACAAACGCCAGCCGGTCGGCAATGTTCCAGCTCCACTGAAAGAAC
Organism: Synechococcus sp. R6-10; assembly: GCF_047461815.1. Lineage (NCBI taxonomy): Bacteria > Bacillati > Cyanobacteriota > Cyanophyceae > Synechococcales > Synechococcaceae > Synechococcus > Synechococcus sp. R6-10. Next base: position 3,607 of record NZ_JANSHW010000398.1, on the reverse strand, counting down.
TGCGCCACCTTGCGCGCCCCTCTCAGCAGTCCCAGCGGCATGGTGCTGACTTTGGCCTTTTTGCCGGAGAGCTGCTCGCACAAGGCGATGACTTCTCGGGCCGTCCAAGCCTTAGGCCCCACCAAGGGAAAGATTTGCTGCTTGGCGGCTTCTACACTGAGGGATCGCACCGCAAACCGGGCAGCATCCAAGGTGTCCAGGTAGGCCGTCGGCACGCCCTCGCCGGTTACCCAGACGATTTGTTCTTCCAAGATGGGGATGGCGTACTGGCCGATCAACCCCTGCATAAAGCCCGCCGGACGAAAAATCGTGTAGGGCATCTGGGATCCAACCAAATACTTCTCAATGTGATGCTTGAAATTCATCAGGGGCACATTGGGATACTCGTGGTGGGCGCCCATGATGGAGAAAAAGATAAAATGCCCTACCTGGGCAGCCCGTGCCGCATTGATCAGGGCAACTTTGCCATCCCAGTCCACCTGACGGGCGCTGAGGGTATCGGTCACCCGCACCGTGGCACAGTCGATCACCGCCTCGATGCCTTCCATCGCGGAGTTGAGGGTGCTGGGCTGAAGCAGGTTTCCCACCTTCAGGTGAGCGCCCCATTCACTTAAGAAAGCAGCCTTTGCCGGATTTCGCACCAGACAGGTAACTTGGTGTCCCTCTTCGATGGCTCGGCGCACCACCTGACGGCCCAGCGTTCCCGTCGCCCCCACAACCAGCACGTTCATAAAATTATCATTTCTTAACCTTAGGCTTAGTCTATCAGACCAGCGCAACTCCCGACACAACCTTAGAGGCAGCAACAAACCAATGGGGATCCCTTGCCAAACCGGCTCTGAAGGGATCCCCAAAGTTGGGTACTGAAGCGTCTAGCTGGCCAGCTCGTTCATGCGTTGCGCCAGGGTAAAGTCCAGTTCTGTAATGCCCCCGGCATCGTGGGTGGTAAGATGCACCCGCACGCGGTTGTAGACATTGGTCCATTCGGGATGGTGCCCCATGCTCTCGGCCACCAAGGCCACACTGCTCATCCAGCCAAAGGCTTCGACAAAGGAGCGAAACTGAAATTGACGATGCAGCTTCCCATCCTGCAAAGACCAGCCCGGCAGATTTTCCAGCTTGGCTTGGACCTCAGCTTCACTGAGTTTGACAGGTCTGGACATGGGCGTTCCCTCCGGTCGATGCCATCGTTTTCATCACGCTTTCATCAAAGGAGCAACTGAGAGCGGATCCCGGCTTATTCACAAAACTTCATGACCTTTGTATTCATGCTCTTCTACATGCGCGTCTATGGGCGCGGGGCTGAGCGGCTTGTACAACCAGTAGCCTTGTACAGCAAAGTGGGCCTGCTGATAGAAATGGAGGGCGGCTTGGTTGTGATGGTAAACCTGCAGGGTAATGGCAGCTAGCTGCTGCTGGGATCCCCATCGTTCCACCTGCTGAATGAGGGCCTTGCCCAGGCCCTGCCGGCGATGGGCGGGATCCACCCAGAGCAGAAAGATGTAGGCTACCCGCCGATGGGTGGCTTGATCTGTGGAGATGCCGGCCCAAACACAGCCCACCGGCTCTGCAGTTTCTTCTTTCAAGATCCACCAGCAGGGGGTGCGGGGTGGGTCGAAGAGGCGATCCAGCGTCTCTTCTAGGTGATCCCAGTTGCTTTGCTCTGGAAAAGATTCCTGCAACGTGGCCTGCAATCCTCGTCGCACCCAGGGCCGATCCCAGGCTGAACCAATGCGCCAACGGTAACCGGCGGGCAAAGGGATCCCTTGTTCAGCCATCCTCAGGCATTTGCAGAAAGGGCCACAGGCGTCGCTTCTTCTAGAGGGGCAGGCTGGGCCATATCCTCCGGCAGAAACGAGCGAATGCTCACCACCACCAGGGTAAACAGAAACACCAGCAGGATGAGAGCGGGAAAGATATATTGCCGCAGGATGCTCATGCTTCTACATAATCATTTCAAGTTTCTACAGCATAGCGTGCAGGGAGGGATCCCTGGGCAGCTTTTCGGAAATCTCCTCGGTTTTTCTTCTCCTGATCTCCATCTCAGCCCCTATCGACTGACCCTGGGGGATCCCATGCGTCAATAAGGTGAGAAAGTGTAGCCTACGATTCCAAAGTGAGGTTGGCTGTGCATTAAGGTCGAGCGTAGTTGTGGGTCATCCGCCCCACCTGATCCCACTGCTGCGCGACGCGAGCGGAGAATCCATGAGCACTCCCAATCGCCCCTTGAAGACCCTTGGGATCCCTCCCAATGCTTGGGCCGTGAATGCCGAAATGGCCGACATCACCCGTCCGCCCTTGGATCCCCGGCCCATCCTGCTACCCACCTCCAGCAAAACCCTGCGCTTGGATCTGGCCAAGGCGGCGTTGTTGGTGATCGACATGCAAAACGACTTTTGTCATCCCGACGGTTGGCTGGCCAGCATTGGCGTCGATGTTACACCTGCACGGGCTCCCATCGGCCCTCTAAAAGCCCTGCTGCCCCGCCTGCGACAAGCTCAAGTGCCGATTGTGTGGGTGAACTGGGGCAATCGCCCTGACTTGCTCAACATCAGCGCCGGCTTGCGACATGTGTACAACCCCACCGGAGAGGGAGTAGGGCTGGGGGATCCCTTGCCTAAGAACGGGTCTTTGGTCCTCACGCGGGGCAGTTGGGGCGCTGCTGTGGTGGAGGAACTGGAGGTCAAGCCCGAGGATATCTGGGTGGATAAGTTCCGCATGAGCGGCTTTTGGGATACCCCTCTCGATAGCATTCTCAGAAACCTGGGGCGCACCACCCTCTTTTTTGCCGGCGTGAACATCGACCAGTGCGTCATGACCACGCTGCAAGATGCCAATTTCCTCGGCTACGACTGCATTTTGCTGGAAGACTGCGCCGCCACCACCTCTCCTGAATACTGTTTGCTAGCTACCCTCTACAACGTCAAGCAGTGCTTTGGCTTTGTCGCCTCCTCCTCAGATTTGCTCGCGGCTCTCCCCTGTTAGCACTTGCCCACTATTCACCCCTCATCTCTTGAGCGGAGGATCCGGATGCAAACGCTTTCCCGCTGCGTGATTCCAATTGTTAAAACCCCTGCCGATTATCAGGCTTTTCGCATCAGCCCCCACGATACCAATCGCCTGGCCATCGTGTTCGATCCTTCTCATGCTCAGATTTCTCTAACCTTTTGTGTGGAGATCTTCGATGAGGGAGGCAAAACCCCTCCAAATCGCCATCAAATGGCTGTGGAAATGTTTTTTGTTCTCAAGGGGGAAGGCCTGGCCATTTGCGATGGAAAAGCGGCCCCCATCAAAACCGGAGACAGCATTTTGGTTCCGCCAACAGGCGTGCATGAAATCCGCAACACCGGCCCAGGCCGCCTCTACGCCCTCTGCTTCATGGTGCCCAACGAAGATTTTGCCGAGCTCATCCGCTCCGGCACTCCTGCGGACTTGGATGAGGAGGATTTGCAGGTGCTGTCGGGGGGCTGGAGAAGGGCATTTGCTGAGGCTTAGGCCTCAATGCCTCTGGGAGCTGTAGAGGTTGGAAGTCAGGGGTACTGATACATTCACGCTGAACTCTCCTGAACATGGTTCAGGAAAGAAGCGATCGCATCCTGCCTATCTC
>NZ_JANSHW010000397.1:0-1447 GCF_047461815.1 Synechococcus sp. R6-10 | reverse complement strand
AGCGCCGGTGTTGGTGGCGGGCACCGATGGGGTGGGGACAAAGCTGGACATTGCCCAGCAGTGGGGTCAGCACCGGGGGGTGGGCGTCGATCTGGTGGCGATGTGTGCCAACGATGTGCTGACGGTGGGGGCCCGGCCGCTGTTTTTCTTGGACTATGTGGCCACTGGCAAGCTGGAGCCAGAAGCCCTGTGGCAGGTGATCGACGGCATCTTGGCGGGCTGCCAGGAGGCGGGCTGCCAACTGCTGGGGGGGGAAACGGCGGAGATGCCGGGGTTCTATCCCCCTGGGAAATACGACCTGGCCGGGTTTTGTGTCGGAATTGTGGAAAAAACGGCCATTCTGGATGGGTCGCGGGTACAGCTTGGGGATCGGTTGTTGGCTTTGCCCAGCAGCGGCCTACACAGCAACGGCTACAGCTTGGTGCGGCGGATTGTGGCCGACCGGGGTTGGCGCTGGGATCACCGGCCTCCCGGCTGGGATCGGCCTTTGGCGGAAGTATTCCTCACCCCCACCCGCATCTACGTGCAGGCGGTGCAGCGGCTGCAGGCAGCAGGGATCGCCATCCACGGCATGGCCCACATCACCGGCGGCGGGATCCCGGAAAACTTGCCCCGCTGTTTGGCCCCCAACCAGGCGGCGCGGCTGCAGCCCCATAGCTGGCCCATCCCACAGGAGTTTCTCTGGCTCCAAGAACAGGGCCAGGTGGAGACCTTGGAGATGTTCCGCACCTTCAACCTGGGGGTGGGCTATGTGCTGGTGATCCCCCCTGAGGCGGAAAATCAGGTGAGATCCCTGCTCCCCGAAGCCTTCCCCATTGGGGAGGTGGTGGCGGCCTGTCCAGGGGAAAGCCGCGTTCTGGGACTGGAACAGTGGGGATCCCTCACAAGCCCTGCCGACTAGCCAACCGATGGATCCCCACCAAAAGGGGGAAAGGGATCCCAGTTCCCTCGACTCATCCTCGCCGTCGCTATGCTAAGTTGGCATGTGGCCTCAGCGCTGTTGCCCGCCTTCTTGCCCGAGCCTGTAATCTCTTCCTAGCATTCGTCTTTCTTGGAATATGGGCAACTCAGCCTTAGCCTGCACAGACTTGGGCCGTTTGCCAACCACCGCTGACCCTCTAGGTTAGGAGTTGCTGATGACAGGTTTACCCACTGCTCGTGCAACCGCGGGTGCCATCGAAGTTGAGCATCTGAGCAAAACCTACGGCAGCTTCACTGCCATCCGCGATGTTTCCTTCCAGGTGAACGCCGGCGAGATCATGGGTTTTTTGGGGCCGAATGGGGCTGGCAAGACCACTTCCATGCGCATTTTGGCGGGGTATCTGCCTGCCAGCGAGGGGACGGCGCGGGTGGCCGGGTTTGATGTTCACGAAAACTCGATGGCGGTGCGGCAGCGCATTGGCTATCTGCCGGAAAACCCACCCCTCTACCCCGACATGACGGTGGA
>NZ_JANSHW010000396.1:0-2658 GCF_047461815.1 Synechococcus sp. R6-10 | reverse complement strand
AGCGCTTCCAAAAGCTGGATCCCTCGGAAATGGCGCAGATCCAGGCTTGCCTTAAAAAACTGCAGGCTATTTTCTAGCGCTTTCAGATTCCCCTCTCCGATCCGGCTGATCAGCGACCCCCAAGCCGCAGTGCCGGAAGCAACCTCTAGCCCGGTTCAAACGGCTGCCCCAGAGCTGCCGGCGGAGTGGCCTTCACCGCCTGCTGAATCCAGCGCCGCAGCCGAGGTGGGATCCCGCGCAAGCCGTACTCCCACCATTCCCCAGAGGTGAGCACCAACACCAAAATCATCAACACAAAGGGAGCCACCGTAAAAACTTGGGTGGGCACGGCGCGGATGGTGGTCTGGGCAACCCCAGCGAAGGACTGCAAAATGCCGAACAGGTAGGCCCCCAGAGCTACCCGCAAGGGGTTCCAGCCACCGAAGATGACGATGGCCAAGGCAATCCAGCCATACCCTGCTGTATGTCGGTGGCTCCAGCCGGCCTTGAAATCCAGAGAAAAGGCAGCCCCCGCCAAGCCCAATAGGGATCCCCCCACAAGGGTGTAAACATAGCGCCAGAAAATGACATTGGTGCCGCGGGCAAAAGCCGCCGCCGGCTGTTCTCCCATAGCCCGCAACATCAGGCCAGGCTGAGTGCGATACAAAAAGAACCAAGTTCCCCCGATGAGCGCGTAGCTGGCGTACAGCAACAGATCCCCTTGGAACAGGAGTGGCCCCAGCAGCGGCACCTCTCTCAGGAAGGGGATGGGCAGGCTGGGCACCGTTGGCCCTGGGATCCGCACGAACGGATTGCCCAAAAAGGAAGACAAATCCGCCCCCAATAGGGTCAAGACGAAACCAATGGCAATTTGGGATCCCTTCAGGGTCAGCGAGCCAAAGGCCACGATCCCAGCAAACAGCGCTCCCACCGCGGCGGCAGCCAAAAAGCCCAATACCAAGCTTCCCGTCAGCTTGGCCACGGCGAACCCAACCATGGCCGCAAGCATGATCGTCCCCTCTGCGGAGAGGTTGATCACCCCTGCCCGCTCGGTAATGGTTTCCCCCACACAGGCGAAGACCACCGGTGTGGCGGTGGCAATGGCAGTGGAGAGAATAGCAACCAGTTGAGCAGCGTTCATGATGGGCCTGTCGAGAACTCGGGTTGGGTTAACGCATTTGCAGTTGCTGCGGGAATGCGCCTGTCGATCTGGTCATCGCCTCACCCCAACACCCAGAGCATGAAAGCCACCCCTAGGGTGACGGCACCAAACAGAGCATAGCTGATCCGGCGCAGCGGCCTCAGTTGCAGGGCATGCAGATCCTTAAGCCAGCCCAGCCCCAAGGATTCGACAAAGCGATCCAGCACCGCCTGCATAGGGTAGGCGTAAACCGATCCTTGCTCCTTAAAGTTCACCAGCACAACCAGCAGTGTAGCGTAGCCCCAGAGGAGGCCCCAGAGCACAGCGCTCAACCCGATTAAAATTGGCTCAAACATCGACTTTCCCTTGCCTTCTATAGGCATGTCCACTGCTTGCGTGAGCGGGAGACGGAGTTCTTTGAGCCTGGGGGACTTGGATCTCATTATTCCGGTTGTTTTCCCGTTGAGGCTGCCCTCCCTCAGACAAGAGCGTAGAAGGGATCCCAGCTTGCTTGCAGAGATCACGCCGGTTCTCTTCTGCCCGTCCAGGCCAGAAGATGACAAACTGGAAGTACCCGCTCGGAGTTATCTCGTCAAATCCCCATGAGTTCTCGCTACCTGCTGCCCCCCGCTGAACCCAAGTCTGTCGGTACTGCCTATATCCTCTGGGCGTTGGGCATCTTCGGGATCTGTGGCGTCCATCGCTTCTACCTGGGCAAGACTGGAACAGGCATCCTCTGGCTGTTCACCTTTGGCCTGCTGGGCTTTGGCCAGTTAATTGACCTGTTTTTGATCCCAGGCATGGTGGAAAATCACAACTTCAAACTGGCAGTTCTACAGGGATCCCAGCCTTCCCCAACGCCTGCAAAGGCCGTTTCAGCGCCTTCTCAGCCCTTGAAAGGTCAAGCTCTGATGCGGGAGATTCTGCGGCTAGCCCAACAGCGGCAAGGGATCCTCACCCTTGCGGAGATAGCTATCGACTTACCTGCCGACTTTGACGAAATTGAAAAGGCGCTGCAAGAGCTGAGCCGGCGGAGCATGGCTTTCCCCGAAAACAACCCGGTCACTGGAGCGGTAGAATACCACTTCCCTCACCTGCTGCACCGCTCCCCCGACCAACGTTCGCTCTAGATGCCCTCCTGCAGACCTCTACTGGGATCCCAGGATCCCTCGGCGCTTGGCTGCCCGAACCGCCCGGCGAAAGGTCAGCAAGCCCAGGCCGAAGTAGAAAACGCCGCTGGTCAGAGCCATGATCAGCCGCACGGGATCCAAGCCCGCCTCCCGCACCATCACGTCTCGCAGCAGCCCAGCCCCCGCCGTCATGGGCAGACTTTGCCCTAGCCACCTCAGGGATCCCGGCCATTCTTCCGTGGGAGCAGCCAACAGGAAAAGCAGGCCGAATTGGCTGATGATCAAAAGCTGCTGAATTCGCTTCCAAATCAGAGCGGCGGATCCCAGCAAAAACGAGAAGCCGTAGGCCCCCAGCACCACGCTCACCAAAGGCAACACCAGAGCAGGGGGAAACCGCAACCGGCTGCC
>NZ_JANSHW010000395.1:0-3838 GCF_047461815.1 Synechococcus sp. R6-10 | reverse complement strand
GAGGGGGTCAGGCCCTTAGCCTGCACCAATACTCCAAAGCCCCCCAACCCCATGGGATCCAGCAGCGCGTGAAGAGCATGTCGCCGCCGCAAAACCTGGCCCACATCCACAGCTTCGCCATCAACCGGGTTCCCCATTTGGCTGAGGGCAGCCAGCCGCTCGGTCAATCCCAGGTTCACCAAAAAGTTGCTCTGCCGGGTGAACCCCAGGCATCTTAGCCCCAGAGATTCTCCCACTTGCTCTAGGGTCGTAAAGTCCACATGAGCGGTGAGATCCTGGGATCCCACCCGAACATAGGGGTCCGTGTAGCTGCCGTGCTGTCGGTAGGCCAAGAGCGTACCTTGGGCGCGGTGGGGGCTGTAGTAGCTCTGGGCGGTGTGGCCGTAATCGATGGTGAGCACGTAGCCTCGCCGCAGCTTACGGGCCAGCAGCTGCAGCCACTCCAAGGCTTTCAGGTTCACCTCGGTTTGGTAACCGGACGGATAAGTTTCTACAGGGATCCCCAAGCGGGCAAAATACTCCCTCAGCTCAGGAGTGGACAGATCCCCCAGCACTTCCCGGAAGTTGGCTTCTGCAGCCTCGCCGCAATCGACATAGATTTCTCGCAAAGCCCCATCCTGCACCTGCACCCGATGCACCGGAAAAGCATCCACCAGCTCATTGGAGAAAAAGCAGCCTGTAACTGAGTTATCCGGGATCCCGTCCCAATCCAACCAGCGCACCTTCTCCCCAAAAGGGGCCAACCGCTCCTGCTGGAGCTGCCGCAGGTGGGCAGAACGCTCCAAAATCCCATAGTCCAGCGCCTGCCAAAAAGAGGGCTGTTCGCGTAAGCGGGCCGCAGGCCTTGCAGAGCGCACGTAGGTCAGCCAATCCTGGGCCAAGCGGCCGCTGCCTGCCCCCATCTCGATGACCGTGAAGGCAGAGGGGGATCCCAAAATGTGCCAGAACTGGTGGATTTGCTCCGCCAACAGTTGGGCAAAGTCCGCCGCCAGGTGGGGAGAGGTGAGGTAGTCGGGGCCAATCGGGGATCCCTGCTCGTAATAGCCCAACCCTGGCTCGTAGAGAGCCCACTCCATAAACTGGGCAAAGGTCACCGGTCCCTGAGCGCGAATGCGGCTGACAATCAACTCCCGCAACTTCTGCGTGGCCTGAGGTGTCGATAGAGAAAGACTCGGGTCGCGTAGGTGTTGCTCAGGAGCGATCACAGGTGAGGATTCCAGGGATCCAGACTTACTCAACTCAAACTTACTTGTTCAGGGGACGACGCCAATTTTGGCGAAACTGACGGTTTGAGAGCAGCAGCACCGGCCAGAGGGCCGATACCACCCACTTCCCGGAGCCCGAATAGATGCGATCCGCCTTGCGGGCCGAGTACCAAACTCCACCTGCATAGATTGCCAAGAGCAAAAAAGGCCACATCTCAACCCATCCTGTTCAACGCTGCTCACCGAGTCAGGGATCCCCAATCAGTAGGCATCCTGCAGCTCATAGAAGTCAGGCGTGATGTAGTCCTTGCGCAGGGGCCACCCTATCCAGTCTTCCGGCATTAAAATCCGCTTCAGGTTCGGGTGTCCCTCGAAAACAATGCCATACATGTCGTAGGTTTCCCGTTCCTGCCAATCCGCCGACTTCCAAATCCAGTATACGGAAGGTAGGCGTGGATCCTGGCGAGGCAACTTTACCTGGAGCCGCACCTCCTGAGGGCGATCCGCCCCGTCTGACAGCTTGATCAGGTGGTAAAGGCTGACCAGTGGCTGCCCTGCCCCCAGGTCATACCCGCACTGGCACTCCAGGTAGTTAAAGCCGTAGGCATAGAGGGCGGTACACAAGGGTAGGAGAAAGTCCCGCTCCACCTCCAACAGCTCTACCCCCGCTGCGTCTCTCCCCAAATACTGGTGCTCGAAGCCGTTGTCGGCCAGAAACTGGGAAACCGGGCCCCGCTCCAACGTCACCAAGGGTTCCGACTGCTCGCCTGCGGATGGCGGCGCTTGTTTTTCCTGGGCATTCTCCTCTGCCATCTCACACTCCTCCCTGCAAGGCTTTGAGCTGCTGTTCCGCCCGCTTAAAGTCGGCGGTTTGCAAGGCCGGGGGCACTGGCAAGCCAATGGCCGCAGCCAGCTCTGGCGGGGGAGCTTGGCGGGTCTCGCTCTCCAGATACTTGCCGGTGATGATCTCCGGCACAGGCTTGAGGTTGTGCTTAACCGTGTAGTAGCGGTGGGTTTGCTGCAGACGGCCTCGTTCCCGCATGTCCTCGGCGGCGATCTTCTTGCGCAGCTTGACAATGGCATCCATGATCGCTTCTGGACGAGGAGGGCAGCCGGGAATGTACACATCCACCGGGATCAGCTTGTCCACCCCCCGCACTGCCGTGTAGGAATCGGAGCTGAACATGCCACCGCTGATGGTGCAAGCCCCCATGGCGATCACGTACTTCGGCTCAGCCATTTGCTGGTAGAGCTTGACCAACGCCGGAGCCATCTTCATGGTGACCGTACCTGCCGTGATGATCAAATCAGCCGTGCGCGGCGAAGAACGAGGCAGCAGGCCAAAGCGGTCGAAGTCGAAGCGGGATCCCAGCATGGCGGCAAACTCGATGAAGCAGCAGGCGGTGCCGTAGAGCAGCGGCCAGAGGCTGGACATCTTAGCCCAGTTGTACAGGTCGTTCACCGTCGTCAGAACGACGTTGTTGGAGAGGTCGGTAGTCACCTGGGGGGCAGCCCCCGGAAACAAGACTTGCGATTTCTCAGACGTCATGACCATTCCAATGCTCCTTTTCTCCAGGCGTACACAAGACCCACCACAAGGATGGCGATGAAAATCAGGGCCTCCACAAAGGCCAACAGCCCCAAGCGGTGAAACGCCACTGCCCAGGGATAGAGGAACACCGTCTCTACATCGAAAATGACGAAGACCAGTGCGAACATGTAGTAGCGAATGTTGAACTGGATCCAGGCTTGCCCAAACGGCTCCATGCCCGACTCGTAAGTGCTGCGCCGCAGGGATCCCCGCCGCTTTGGCGCCAAGAGTGCAGAAGCCCCCAGAGCCAAAACCGGCAGCAGAGAGCAGAGGATCAGGAAAACCAGCAAATACTCGTAGCCGGACAGAACAAACACGACGCCAGACTGCCTCAGGTGCTCAACATTTAGATACGTTTCCAGTATAGAGCCAGTCTGGGGCTCCCCTGCGCCACGGGATCTTCAGTTCTATTGATGATCATGATTGTTGGGAGCGGCGTTTTTCCAGCCAGCCCCACACTCCGCTCACCACCGCCCCGGCCATCAGGATCCCCAAAGCCGGCTGAAACAAAGGCAGCCAGAGCCGCATCCAAAGTTTGTAGCCCAGTGGGATCCCAAGAAAAGCCCCGGTTACGGAAAAGACAAACCAGACAAACCCGGCGAACACCAGAAAGACAACGGCAATCAGGAAGTTATCCAGCCAGCGCTTGAGGTCAGAGGAAACCATAGGGATTGAGGCAGAACAGCTTGAAGTAGACCCAGAGGCAATCTGGGAACCGAACCTTTTGGGCCGCTAATGCCGATATCTCAGCATCTTTCACCCAGACAGACTGCCGGAATAAGTTCAACAGACAGGGTAGCTTACCCCAGCACTTGGTGAAGATCCCACGTGCACCTTTTTGGGTAGAGTAAGCTGTGCCGGCCCGCTGCTGACCCGCTGTGAACACAACCCAAAACCACGGTAGCGCCAGTAGGATTCCCCAGCCAGCCTGCTAACAATAAGTGAGATTTCCCTTCTGCCGCTTGGTCAGCTCAGCTAGAAATCGCAGGAGCCCCGCACTGTACCCGTAGGGTCAGTGCCGGGAGGAATGCGCTTTGATGAA
>NZ_JANSHW010000394.1:0-2378 GCF_047461815.1 Synechococcus sp. R6-10 | reverse complement strand
GGTGGGAATGGACAGTAGACGTACTCCCCCAAGACTGGGGATCCCAGGGGGGCGGGGGAGTTCATGCTACCTTGGGCTTATGTGGACAGATCGAGCTTATGTTGAATGCGGCTCAGCTCTGGCTTTACCACCTAGAACAATGGGCAACTGAGCTGGTTCAGTTTCAACTGCAGCACCTTTCTCCCGTCAGTCTGCTGGTGGTGGGCTTGGCCGGCTTGCTCACCAGTCTTTCCCCCTGCACGCTGTCTATGCTGCCAGTGACCATCGCCTACATCGGCGGCTACACCCCCGCTTCTGAGGAAACGGCTGGGGAAGGGCGGCTGCAGGTCTGGGCTCAATCCCTGGGTTTTGCGGCTGGGGTGGCTTTTACCCTGACCCTGCTGGGTTTGTCGGCAGCTTTGCTGGGTCGCGTTTACGGACAAACGGGATCCTTTGGGCCCACTGTGGCGGGGGGAATTGCCATCTTGATGGGGCTGAACTTGTTGGAGGTGCTCCCCCTGCGTTTTCCCGATGGGTTTAACCGCCTCGAGATCCCCGGGAAATGGCCCAGGTTAGGCCGGGCAGTGTTGCTGGGGTTAACTTTTGGCCTGGTGGCCTCTCCCTGCAGTACGCCGGTTTTGGTGGCTTTGCTGGCCTGGGTTTCCACCACAGGGCAACCCTGGGTAGGAGGCGGGCTGCTGCTGGCTTACGGGCTGGGATTGGCCTTTCCTCTGCTCCTGGCGGGGGTGTTTACCGGGTTGGTGAAGCAACTGTTGGCCTTGCGGCGCTGGTCGGGCTGGCTCACCTACGCCAGTGGAGTGATGTTGGTGGGGTTCGGCAGCGTAACGATCCTGTCGGCCTGGGTCTAAGGGATCCCTGCTGCTGCAGGCTAAGATGGGGCTACACCTACAGCACCCTGTTGAAAACTGCACCTTGCCTGGCAAGAGCAGCGATCTGAATCTTGAGCCGACAAACTTCTCATGGTCATATACTCTCTCCCGCTTGCCCGCTGGGCTTCCTCGCTGCGGCGGTACTTTCGTCATGAGCTGCTGCCGCTGCTGGCGGATCTGCGCCTGGCCATTGGCCTTTTGTTGGCGATTGCGGTTTTGAGCGCCACCGGCACGGTAATTGAGCAAGAGGAAACAGCGGCTTTTTATCAAGCCCACTATCCGGAGCATCCGGCCCTGTTTGGCTTTCTCACGTGGCGGGTGATCCTGAACTTGGGATTGGATCACGTCTACCGCACCCCTTGGTTTCTGGCTATTTTAATCCTGTTCGGCAGCAGCCTTATCGCCTGTTCCTTTACGCGCCAGTGGCCAATGCTCAAGGTGGCTCGCCGTTGGAGCTATCTCACCCGTCCGCAGTCTTTTCAGCGCCTGCCCTTTTGGACTTATCTGCCCCAACAATCCTTACAAGGGCTGCCGCAGCAGTTGCGTCGACAGGGCTATCTGGTGTTTCAGGAGGGCCATTACCTCTACGCCCGCAAGGGGTTAATCGGCAGGATCGGCCCCATCTTGGTGCATGTCAGTATGCTGCTGATCTTGCTGGGGGCCATTTGGGGCAGCATTAGCGGCTTCAAGGCCCAAGAACTCATTCCCAGCGGCAGCGTGGCTTCCATTCAACACTTGACCGGAGCAGGGGATCTGGCTCGCGCTCACTTGCCTACCTGGCAAATTCGGGCCAATCGCTTCTGGATTGACTACGCTGCCGATGGCCGGGTCAAGCAGTTTTATTCCGACCTCTCGATTTTGGATCAGGGTCAGGAGGTTAAACGTCAGACCATTTCCGTCAACCATCCTCTCTCCTACCGGGGTGTGACCCTTTACCAAGCCGATTGGAGCATCGACAGCATCCGCATCCGCGTCAACAATAGCCCCTCTTTTCAAATCCCGGTGGTGCCGGTGCGCACCGAGGCAGGCAACAAACTCTGGGGCGCTTTTGTGCCCACCCAGCCGGACATGAGCCAGGGCCTCACGCTGCTGCTGCCGGATCTGCAGGGGACAGCCCTCCTCTACGACACTGAAGGGCAATGGATGGGATCCCTGCGCCAAGGCATGAGCTTGGCCCTCGACGAAATCGCTCCCCAACGCTTCCCCAACCCCCTCACTCTGCATCTGGATGAGGTGATCGGCGCTACCGGACTGCAAATTAAATCGGATCCGGGGATCCCTGCGGTGTATCTCGGATTTGGCCTGTTGATGGTGGGGGTGGTGATGAGCTACTTCAGCTACAGCCAAATCTGGGCTTTGCAAACGGAGACGGGGCTCTACTTGGGGGGCAAAACCAACCGGGCCTTGGTCACCTTCGAGCGAGAATTCGACCGCTTGGTGGAGCATGACTCTAGTCAATAATAAGCTCAACTATACTGAAAATAATGTATAATATGTTCAGTACGGATT
>NZ_JANSHW010000393.1:0-9678 GCF_047461815.1 Synechococcus sp. R6-10 | reverse complement strand
TCCCCCCCGCCGGCCACCAGGCCCACCACCGTGCCGCTGGCCCCTAGGGATCCCAAAAAAGCTCCAGAAATGCTGCGTGCCCCTTCGTAGGTGGCATCGGCGCAGAGGCTGACGATCCCCAGCAAAACAATAAAGCGCAGGGCAGAAGGGGAATCGGGCATAACCAGCTCCTTGGCAATGGGGAATCTATTTTCAGATCTGGACTATTGTTGTTGATGAGGAACATGATGGAATACTTGTACCCTATGGCAAGTAACTAGACCGTCATGCATCAGAGTTTTTACTTCCGGTAGAAAGGCTTTGATTTTTTCCGGCGTGTCGATGAAAGTTACCAAAATGGGCAGATCTGTGGAAAGCTCTAGAAGGTTACTGCTGCGAATATGACTGTTTCGACCAAAGCCAGCAATAGCTCGCACCACAGTACCACCAGCTAGCCCACGCTGACGACCTAGCTCCAGCAGAGCCAGGTAGAGAGGCTTCCCTTGCCAACGGTCTGACTCGCCGATGTAAATATCCAATTTATAAACTTCTGGTTCATCATCTAGCATACTTGTATCCCTTTTGTTTTTGGGCTGTTGCGATTGTCATGGTTACAGATTTTTCCGCTTCACATAAGGTCTACAGTGAAGTGGGATCCTTGTCAGGCAAGAGATTGGCTGGCATTGGCTGTAGTGAGTAACGCTGGAAAAACTGTATATTGCTTTGGTGAAGAGTGCTCCTTAAGATAAGAAATTCCAGGGGGTTGACTAGTGGGGATCCCGGTGCTTTTAAGAAAAAAGTTATTGCCCAAAATGACCAGTTGCTGCACCTGGCTTTTGGATGGATAGATTGCTGATTGATAGGGGTTACGTTAAACGTTATCGCCACAATCGTGCCAACAGGATCCCAAGCTCCATAGCCAAGGCTCCAAATAGGCAAGAACCGAGCCAATAGACAAGCCCAGCAGCAAAGCGATGTTGCTGCCAGAGGCTAAAGGTATCCAGTTCATAGGTAGAAAAGGTGGTGTAGGAACCCAGGAATCCCACCCCGAACAGCAGGCGAATTTCCGGTGAGATCTCAGGGCGTTCCATAGCCACGGTCATGAACCAACCCATGACCACACAACCCGATAAGTTGATGATCAGGGTTCCGTAGGGAAAGCTAGGGCCAAATCGCTCCGCAAACCAGAGGGATAGATAGTAGCGACTCAGGGATCCGCCAATAGCCCCCAACGCAACCGCAAAGGGAACTCTCAAACTGGGAGAGACCAAGCCATGGTTTAGGTAAGCCCACACCGATTGCAAGCGCATCTATTCTCCTTGAACTGTGTTCCCAGAACTTCCTACGGAAAAGGTGGGATCCTTAGCTTTTTCTGCCCTCAGAGATAGGGATCCTGCTTCTCTTGAAGTCCTCTTCCTCTACCAAAATTACCGGAATCGGGCTGGTTTCCAACACCGCTTGGGAAGTGGATCCCACCAAAACCTGCTCCCAGCCGCGGTGGCCCCGCTTGCCCATGACGATGTCGGTAACCTGCCGCTCCTGAGCTAGGGTTACGATGGTCTCTGCCAAGGGCCCCGAGGCCAAGCAAAACTGGTGGCGAATGTCCGCCAAAAGACGCTGGGTGAGTTGCCGCAACAGTTCTACCCCTTTCCCCTGCGGCTCATCGGTAACATGCAACACAATCACTTCCCCATCCACCCGCCGCGCCAAATCGGCCACCTTGCGCAGCACGGCTTCGGCCAAAGGGGAGGTGTCCACCGCTGCCAAAAAGCTCACCTTGCCCTGGCTGCCTACCTTGGTGGGATCCACCTCTCCTTTTTCCAAAAGCCGGGGAGCACACACCTGGGTCAGCCAAGCACCCAGGGGGGCCGTGACCAAAATCGACAGAGCCGCCAAAGCCAAAATGATCTCCCCACCGGGGATCCCTTGGGCCAAAGGGATCCCACCAATGGCCGCCTGTACCGTCGCCTTAGCCATGTTGCCCGGCAGCAAAAACAGCCGCTCCCGCCAGGTCCAGTTGCTCCCCAGGGTGGAAAGCCACCAACCTAAGCCCCGCCCCAGCAGCAGACTCAAGGTCAAGAGCAGCAAGCCCGGCCAAAACACGGATCCCAGCACCCCCAGATCCAGCGACGCTCCCAGTAGCACAAACAACACGATCTCCGCCACCGTCCAGAGGGCATCGAACCCACCCCGCAGCCGCCGCGCCAAAGGGGCATCCAGCTCAATCAGAAAAAACCCCATGGCCATCACCGCCAGATAGCCGGAAAAATAGGGCCACACCTGCGGCGCCAGCACCAAGCCCAAGGCCATGCAGGCAGCCAGCAGCACTTCCTGCACGCTGTTGCGAGTCCAGTTTTGTTGGGTTAGCAGCGACACCAGAACCCGCGCCCCCAGGTAGCCTACAGCCACGCCCAGCAGGATCTCCATCACCACCTGGAACGGCAGCCACTGCAGCGGCGATAGCTCCAGCCCCAGCAGGCGAACGCTCTCTGCAGAGCCCTGGCCCAAAAAGCTGAGCAGCAGGCTAAACCCCAACAACAGCAGTACGTCGGAAAGGGCGCTGCCGGTCAAAATGGCATCCGGGATCCCTTTGGTTACTCCCCAGCCCAAACTCTTGAGGCGCAACATCCCCGGCACGATCACAGCCGGCGACTCTGCCCCGATCACACAGCCCAGCAGCAAACCGGTAGGCCAGTCTAACCCCAGGATCCAGGTGCTCAACAGGGCCACTGCCACCGCCTCACAGGCGGCCGGCAAAAAACCCAGCCGCAACGCCACGGATCCCTGCTGGGCCAGCTTCTCCCGATCCAGCCCCAGGCCCGCCTTCATCAAAATGATCATCACCGCCACCAGCCGCAGATCCCCTGCCGCTGCCAGCACCTCGGGAGACAAGACCTCTCCCAGCAGGATCCCTACGAGGATCATCCCCAGCAGGGGGGGCATCCCCAGCCGACCCACGATCTGGCCGACAAAAAAGCCCATCACCAAGATCCACAGCCAACTGCCCAGCATCACCAGATCCTCATCTCCTTGTCGTCAGGGTGTTGAAGGGCAGCCCAGGGAGAAAAAGCCATCCGCGTCAGGAGTGGGAGCACCATCGCGTCCGCAGGGTGGGGCCTCAAACAAAGCCAAAGACCCCTACCCCCTGGACTTGCCCAGAAGTGTAGGAGTCATCAGCCTCAGCTTTTGAGGTTAGAACCCTCTTCCTCTATAGAAAAATTCCAAGTGAGGCGGTTGCGGCGAACTCCATCGCCGGTTGCCGGAGCACTACTCGAAAGCTGACCGGCAACTTACTTGGCGCCTAAGATATCACGCTTTGTCTTCCACTGCAATTAAGCGATAGGGGTGATCGGGACACCCAATAGAGCGATAGAAATCGCTGCACACATTGTGGGTGAGGCGGTCACTCATACCCCGGGTTACCTGCTGCACCACTTGATGGGCCACCCGATAAACCAACTTGCGGGGCAAAACCTGCAAAAACCTGGGCAAAGCCAGCCCAATCTCCAGATGAAGAGACCAGTGAACACGAGTTGTGGGCAGGTCTTTCAGGGATCCCTGCAGCTCCTCCAGCTGGAAATCGGCTTGGCAGCTGACCCGGTAAGGCATTCCTTCATCGCCGGGCAACTCAATCGAGGTCAGACAAAACCGGTAATCTTTATCCGGCCAGATCTTGACCCCAAAACTGGGCTCCAGCTCAAACCCCAGCCCGCCCATGCGGAAAAACTGCAACCTGTAAGTCTCGGCAGACAAAGCTTCCACCTGCAATGGCCTGAAGCACCGCTGGATCCACTGGGCATGGCCTCTCAGGTAACGGGCCAAGGTCTCCCGATCGGTTTCCAGATCCACTTGGCCACAGCGCGCGGCTTGTAAATCCAGGTGGGCTTTGTCCAGGGAGGGATCCCAAGAGGACGGAGAGGGATCTGCGGAAGCACCGCCTTCGGGGGACATGGCCCTTTCACTTGGCGGAACGGCGGGCTTGGAGCTGGCGATAGACATCCCTAACATCTACCTGATAGTGAGCAAGGGCCACGAGGCAGTGGTACCAGAGGTCGGCCATCTCACGGGCCAAAGCCACGCGGTCTTGATCCTTAGCCGCCATCACCACCTCAGCCGTCTCCTCGCCAAGTTTCTTCAAAATGGCATTTTCCCCCTTGGCTAGCAAGCTGCTGGTGTAGGAATCGGGACGGGGATCCGCCTGGCGGGCCTTCACCACAGCAAACACCTGAGACAGGGTATCGGCTGCTGGAAGGGGATCCCCTTGCAAAGGGCGAAAGAAACAGCTCCGCGCTCCTGTGTGGCACGCTGCATCCCCCACCTGCTCCACCAGGATGACCAGGGCGTCGCCGTCGCAGTCGTAGCGGATTTGTTTGACCCACTGCACATGGCCAGAAGTTTCCCCCTTGGGCCACAACGCCTGCCGCGAGCGGCTCCAAAACCAGGTGCGGCCTGTTTCCAGGGTTTTTTGCAGCGATTCCCGGTTCATCCAGGCCATCATCAGCACTGTTCCGTCCAGGTAGTCCTGCACGATGGCCGGGATCAGGCCCTGTTCATTGTAGGTGAGGCTGCCCAGCCAGGTGATCTCCTCGGGCAGAAGCGATCGAGGGGGATCCGAGGAAGGGTTGAAGGCCAGAGCAGCAACCATAGAGCAGCGACCTGAAAAACCGCATTGAGAGCAGGATAACAGAACCAGCCCTCGCCAAGATATCCTTGACAACCTCAGCCAAGGGGTACCAGTTCCCGTGCCGCCAGGGACAGGACCACCTCTTCTCCCTCACCGGCCAGAGTCACCAGCCAGCGGTCGCGGTTTTCACGGGTGAGGACGATCCCCAGCCTCCCCTTAACAGAAGGAGGATACAACAGCCGTACCCACATGCCCGGCTCGAGCTGGGCAGCCGACCGCAGGGGATCAGCCGGGTTGCCGAGAATCCGCTTCTCCATTACCCAGGTCGCCCCAGGGTTCTCGGCCCCCCCTTCAGCAGCAGATGTCATGACCTCCCTCAGCACACCTCTCCTAAGCACCACCGGCAGGGTAAACAGCAAACTTAGCCCCCAGGGCTAGAGGCAAGCCGGACTTCTTCGGCCAGGATAGACCCTCTGTTGCGGAATGGCTGTATCGCAGATTACCGACTTAACCCGGAGGTCGGGCTGGGAGCACCGGTGTGGGGTTGGACAGAAGCGCTGGGCAGCAGCTTACGCTCCGGCTTGCGCTCTAGGAGCAAGGCTGACCGTTCCAAGCGCGTATCCACCAGTACCGAGGGAGGAGTCCAGTGGACACGCTCCAGCAGGCGCTGCAGCAGTTGAGCATCGAGGATGTCCACGCTGTGGGGGGATGTCGCCGTTCCGGCCACCAGGGGGGTGGGGGTGGCTTGAGGAAGGGATCCCTCAGCAACAGGTTCTGACCCATCGCTGGGCTCTTTTAGCACCAATTCCGCCATTGCCTGGGCCACCTCTTGACCATACACCCCATCAGGGCCCGAAGGGAGTAGATCCAGCCGTCCCTGCTGAGTGGCCAGGTGGCTCAACCCCAGTTGCACCGCCACCACCGCCGCCCCCCGATCCCCCCGCCTCAAAGTGCGTTGGCTGGCCAAGACGCTCTCTAGCTGGGCTTTGGCTGCATCTTGGTCGCTAGCTGGCAAAAGTTGCACTAGCCCTTCCAGCTGATCTCCCTCAGAGCCAGCCTTGGCCTCGGGATGGGGATCCTCCCGCCAAAGGCGAGTCAGGTCGTAGAGCAAGATGGCATGGGGCACAGGACGGCTGGGCTGGTTGGGACCGGCATGGCCGGTGGCGAGGATCTCCCCTTGGTAGACCAGGGAGGTGCTAAAGCCAGAGTCCAGCAGCACGGCTTCCCGGATCCCGGTTTTGGGCAGCAGACTGGCCAGGATGGCGGCGTTGACGTGGGTTTTGGTAACTCCGATCACCACCCGCTCCTGGTCATCTACCCCAAAGAAAGCTCTGGGGCGAAACTCAGCAGCGCTGGCAAGGCGGAACGAGTTGATCTCCGCCGGAGAGAGGGCATGGCCATCCTTAACCAGCCATAGACCGGCCACAAACAGATCCGTGACATCCGGCATCAACTGGCGGATGTTCTCCAAGTGGGTCATGGTGTCGGGATCAAAGGGCACAAAGCGGAGGCGATCCCTGCCCAGCAGCACCAGCGGCCGGCCGCGGATTGCCTGGTCATCTTCGGGACGACCGGGGATGAAGGTCTTGTGGTTGGCAGCCATCGCCGGCCCCACCATGACATTGCTGGCAGAGTTGATCCAAGGGATGGAGAAGAAGCTGCCATTGATGCCGGCATCGGCCTGGTAGCGCTGGACCAACGTCCTGACTTCGTAGCGCCGTTCTGCGTGCACTGTGGCTGCCCGTCCGCCGCGGATGGTGAGCACCCGCACCCCGTCAATGATCTCGTCGGTCAGAGCCAGAGGCTGCGTCACATCCAGCCAGTAGTCGAGGCTGCGGCTGAGGCTAAAGGTGCGGGCGCCAAGAATGGCCTCGGTGAGGCGAAACTGGTTAAAGCGTCGCACCTCCAGCAAGTTGGGCGATTGTCCTGTAAAACCGGGATCCATCGTAAAAGACATCCGGTAACCGGCATCGGCCAGGTATTGCTTCACCCGCTTGTCCCGGTTGCCTTCGGGATAGGCAAAGTAGTGGATGGGGTGGCCCAGCTCCTGCTCCAGCTTGGTCTTGCAGTCGAACACTTCCCGCCGCAGACGGGCATCGTCTAGCACCCGCAGGTCAGGAGGATGGTTGACGGTATGGGCGGCAAAGTCAATCAGCCCGCTGGCATCCATCTCCCGCATCTGATCCCAGGTGAAGTGATCCTTGCTGGTGGGCACGCCGACAAAGCCGGTTTGCACAAAGTAGGTGGCGGGGTAGTTGTACTCCTTCAAAAGGGGGTAGGCGTTCTCGTACAGGCCCAGGTAGGCGTCGTCAAAAGTGAGCAAAATGGCTTTCTCCGGCAAGGGATCCCCGTCCCGCAGGTGTTTGTACAGTTGGTCGATGTGGATGGGGGTCAACCCCGCCTGCTTAATGGCCTCAAAGTGTTGCCGCAGCTCCGCCGCCGTAGTGTCGAACCAGACCTGCTTGCGGCCAGCCACCACATCGTGATACATGATGGCGGGCACATAAGAAAGGCTGGCCAAGGGATCCAAAGCAAAGGGATCCCGCTCCAGTTGGGTCTCTAAGGAGATGGGCAAGCGCTGTTGAGCCGCTTTAGCGTGGGCGCGGGGGGCAGGGATCTCCGCTAGAGGTGGCGAGAGCCCCGGCAGGCGGCTGACCCAGTCGGGATGAGCAGTTGCCCAGGCCACCAGGGCCCCAGCCCCAAATCCCAGCAGGATCACCAGCAAGCTTAAGAAGGGGAGTAACCTCGGTCGAGACTTGGCCAGCGGACGTCGAGAGGAAGAGGAAAAGCTTTGTCGTGGAGTGGGCGAGGGGTACGGCTGGGATCCCCTTGCTGACCCAAAGCCTGCATGGCCTTGGGGCATCGACCCTCCCAAGCGCGTCGGCTGTCGTCGAGATGTCATGGCCTCACTCCCCACTCCCAATTGCAAAAGCTCAGCCCTCGCCGGAACGCCTTTTCCTACCCAAAGCCCACCCCCAGGACAGCAGGAAAAGGCAGCCTTCCAGGCAACGGCAAAACCAACGCCAGCCTACCACCCCATCCTCAGGTTGGGGATAGGGGAGAAATCGCCGCATGCTTTCTACAGGGATCCCTCGTTGAAATTGTTTGAACCAGAACGGCCTGGACGGGTGGCCTGAAAGAACCCAGAACCTCCCGGGAAGCCGCCCGCTACTCAAGGGTGCTTAGCAGATTGGACTCAGCAATGCTGACGATCTTGCCTCCCATTTGGGTGATCCGTTTCACTTCTTGGGAAAGGCGGCTGAAGGGCACTTTGTACTCGACAACGCTTCTGCGCACGCCTCCTCCCACAAGGCCGGATACCTTGATGGTGAAGATTTTATCGCTATTCGGCAGCCCTCCTTCTGAGCTGCTGGCCTGAGCGACCTCTGGTTCTGGGGCCGATGCCGCTTGAGGCGCGGTAGCAGCGCTCTCCCGCTCCAGGAGCAGCCTCCAACTGCGGGGATAGGCAGGCGCCAAACGATAGACCACCTTATAGGAGCCGGCTATGTGGTCATCCTCGGCCTCCACCTTCACCACAGTTCCCGCTGGAATGTCCAGCTTGGCCCCCTTAGACATGACTTTAATTCCCGGCCAATTGGTGGGCACATCCGTCAGCAGCTCGACCTCAAAGGCTTGATCCCCCAACAACAACTTGGCCATCTCAACAACTCCGTTTTGCTCAGCACTCAGTGGCGGGAGAGCCGCCCACAACCACAGCTTCATCGTCAGACATTCTACCGCTGCCAGGTGCCCACCAGAAGCTTCCCGCTGGCATGGGTCAGCTGACGTCCTCCCTTCAACGAATTGAGGGAGATCACTGATGTCCTCCCATTCTAGAATTGGGGTGTTGTAGATTTGTTAAGCAGCTGTAGATTTATTGCGGAGGTAGAGGGAGCGCCATGAACGTGTTGAGCTTGGCCTTGCCGGATCTGTCGGCAGCTTCGGATGGGTTAGCCGCCACCTTGCAGCCCGTAGCCCAGTTTTTTGCCGGCCTTAACTTGCCCCAACCCATTGTGCAATGGGGTCACCCCTTGATGATGGGGATCGTGGTGGTGGTGATGGGCAGCTTTGTCGGCCTGACTGGGTGGCGAGGACGGGCCTTGCGTCTGGCAGCCGCCTCCACAGCGCCAGAGGGATCCCTGCCGGAAGCGGCCCAGAAGCCTCTGCTTGACCACCGCAAATTGGCCCCCTGGATGGCCACCTTCATTGCCTTGGGCTACACTGGCGGCCTTCTTTCTCTGGTGATGCAAGGGAAGCCCCTGTTGAGCAGCCCCCATTTTTGGACGGGATCCCTGGTGTTGCTGTTGTTGGCGGTGAATGGAGCTTTGTCCCTCAGCGGCTTTGGGGGCAACCGCGCTGCTTTGCGCACCACCCATGCCTATGTGGGCAGCCTCATTCTATGTGTACTGTTTGCCCATGCCCTGCTTGGGCTCAAGCTGGGTTTGTCGTTGTGAGTGGCAGTAGGCTTCCCTCTGCCTGGGCAGGAACTAGCGATAAGGCTGCAGGGATTGCAGCAGGTGGAGCACGGTGAAAATGCCGATACCCAGCAGGACGACGGATCCCACCAGGTAGCTGCTGGCATTGGAGCGCTGCTCTTCCAAGAGGGCTTCAGGGGATTTGGGGGCAATCATAAACCTTTCCCCAGAAAGGGGTTTTCGGATCACGGGATCCCCTGCCTCAAAACGCACCTGCCCCATGGTAAACGCCATCGCATCCACCGGAATCACCCATTCCTTATAGATAAAAGCTCGGGTGGAGCGATTTTCTGTTCTCACTCCGGAAAGGTAGCGCTTGAGATTGAAGTTGAACCGGCTGGGCCCTTTTCCTGGAAAAATATGCTCATCCACAACCGACATAGCCTCTATCTCCGCACCTGTGGGATCCACCCTCACCCTTCCAGTTTCGTCTTCGATGAAAAAAGGGATCTGGCGAACCACCGAGTGAAGGGTTTCGTCTCTCGTTCTCGTCTCTCTTTCAAGGAGATATTCCCGACCTGTGCTCGGATCGTAATACACGTTGGCGTAGTGTTTTTGGGGAGAGCTTACTTCGGAAAACGGCGATTTTTGAGGATAGCC
>NZ_JANSHW010000392.1:0-931 GCF_047461815.1 Synechococcus sp. R6-10 | reverse complement strand
CTACACCGGCAACGGCAAGGGAAAATCCACCAGCGCTCTGGGTCGGGCTCTGCAAGCCATTGGGCGCGGCATCAGCAAGGATCTCTCCCATCGCGTGCTGATCATGCAATGGCTGAAGGGGGGAACAGGCTACACCGAGGATGCAGCCATTCGGGCCTTGCGGGAAAGCTACCCCGATTTGGTGGATCACCAGCGCTGCGGTCGGGATGCCATTGTCTGGCGGGGCAAACAACAGGAAATCGACTATGTAGAAGCGGAGCGGGGCTGGGAGTTGGCACGGGCGGCCATCGCTTCTGGCCTGTACAAAACCATCATCTTGGATGAGTTGAACCCGACGGTGGATCTGGAGCTGCTGGACGTGGAGCCGATTGTCCAGGCTTTGCTGCGCAAGCCGCGGGACACGGAGATCATCATCACGGGGCGGTGCCATGCCCCCTTACCTTACTTTGAGTTGGCCTCTGTCCACTCGGAAATGGTGAGCCACAAGCACTATGCCGAGCAGGGGGCCGATCTGCGGCGCGGGGTGGACTATTGATGGGATCCTTCGCAGCGTTCTCAGCCAATTCTGCTCTCTCTTGGCCTCCAGACCCCAGGACTCTGGCCCAGTTGTTGCTCACCCTTTTCCAGACGGAAGTGTGGGTGGAGGGAGGGGAGCGTGTTCCTGCTGGCCCGCTGGTGGTGGTGAGCAATCACCGCAGTTTTCTGGATGCGCCGGTGCTGATCGCGGGGTTGGACCGACCGATTCGCTTTGCCTGCCATTACTACCTGGCTCAGGTGCCGCTGCTGCGGGAAATCGCCCTGGCTTTGGACTGCATTCCCCTCAAGCAGGGATCCCGGCAGCAAATCCATTTTTTTCGCCAGGCGCAGGCCAGTTTGGCAGCGGGGGTGGGTGTGGGGATCTTCCCAGAAGGGGCGGAGCAGATCACCCGTG
>NZ_JANSHW010000391.1:0-1031 GCF_047461815.1 Synechococcus sp. R6-10 | reverse complement strand
CACCAGCCCTAGAGCTCCTTCCGGCAGAGGTTCGGCTTCGGTGGGGAGAGCAAAGACGGTGGTGGGCCAAGATCGTTGCTGAAAGGCGGGAATGGAATCGGCCTCCAGGGTGACTTTCACCCAATTGCTGTACCAATCCAGTCCGGCAAAAAGGCTGGGGCAGGTGCGCGGCTGGGTGCTCATGATGTGGGCAAAGGTTTTCAAGGCCTGCTCTGCCCGCTCCAGGTAGTCCAGATCTCCAGTGAGGGCGGCAAGGCGCACCAGGTTGGCAATGGCCACCCCATTGGCTGCAGGGGTAGCGTTGTCCTGGAACTCCTTCTCTCGCACCAACAGCTCAGGGGCACTCTGGGCATCGCTGACAAAGTATCCCCCCCTGGCCGGATCCCACAGTTGCGCATCCATCTCCTGCTGGAGCTGGAGGGCAGCCTGCAACCAGTCTTGAGGGGTGGGATCCCCCACCAGGGGCAGGCAGGCTTGCTGCAAGTCCAACAGGGCCTTGATCAGCAGGGCGTAATCTTCCGATTTGGCGGGCACCTGAGCTGTGCCATCGTAGTTCAGGCGCAACAGGGATCCGGTCTCAGGGTGGCGCTGCTGGCTGAGGATGAATTGGGCAGCCCGCAGAGCGAATTGCAGATAGTCTGCGTTGCCGAACACTTGATAGGCCCGCGCCAGGCCGGAGATCATCAAGGCGTTCCAAGAGACGATCATCTTGGTGTCGGTGACAGGTGGGATTCGCCCTGGCCAGGATTGCAGACGGGCCGACTGGGCATCCACTGCCGGAGGAAAGGGAACTCGTCGCTCCGCAGAGCCATAGCGTGCCTGAAACAGATGGGTGGTCAAGGCGGCTTCAACTTCTGGCGGCAACGCTCCTCCCTGTTGGCGCTGCAAGACGATGCAGCCGGGCCGATCGGGGAAGTTGCCCCCCGGCGATAGGTCAAACGCCTGCTGCAAGGCGCGGAAGGTTTCTTCCCCCAAGAGCTCCTGCAGCTCCTGCCAGCGCCAGACGTAGAACTCTCCTTCCTCTGGCTCTC
>NZ_JANSHW010000390.1:0-2040 GCF_047461815.1 Synechococcus sp. R6-10 | reverse complement strand
AAGGCGGTGTAGATCTCTTGCTTGACAATCACCGCGCCCATTGGGATGGTGCCATTGGTGAGGCCCTTGGCACAGCAAATCAGATCCGGCACCACTCCGAAATAGTTGGCCGCAAAAGGGGATCCCAGACGCCCAAAGCCGGTGATCACCTCATCGAAGATGAGCAGAATGCCGTATTTGTCGCAAATGGCCCGCAGCTTTTCCAAATAGCCCACCGGCGGCAGCAACACCCCCGTTGAACCGGCAACCGGCTCTACGATCACCGCTGCAATCGTGCTGGCATCGTGGAGAGCGACGATCCGCTCCAAGTCTTCTGCCAAGTGGGATCCCCAGCGAGGCAGGCCGCGGCTAAAGGCGTTTTGCTCCAGGTTGTGGGTGTGGGGTAGGTGGTCTACGCCGGGAATGAGGCTGCCAAAAAACTTGCGGTTGTTGGAGATGCCCCCGACCGAGATGCCCCCAAAGCCAACGCCGTGGTAGCCCCGTTCCCGGCCAATCAGCCGCTGCCGGGATCCCTGTCCGCGTAAGCGATGGTAGGCGATGGCCATTTTCAGGGCCGTATCCACCGCCTCAGAGCCAGAGTTGGTGAAAAAAACGTGATCCAGTCCGGCAGGAGTGAGCTGGATGAGCTGCTCTGCCAGTTGAAAGGCTTTGGGATGGCCCATTTGAAAAGCTGGGGCGTAGTCCAGTTGGGCCACCTGCTGTTGGATTGCTTCCACAATCGGGGGACGACAGTGGCCGGCATTCACACACCACAGCCCGGCAGTCCCATCTAGGATTTGGCGGCCATCGTGGCTGGTGTAGTACATGTCTCGGGCGGCAACCAACAGGCGCGGGTTGGCTTTAAATTGCCGATTGGCCGTAAAGGGCATCCAAAAAGGCTCCAGATTCAGCTCCGCTTGCAGGGCGACGGCTGCTTTCTCCAGGGTTTCTTGCATGGCTGGCCCTCCGGCAGTAGACGAGATTTCAAGCTGGCGAAGATGGAATCCCTAGATATTGGATAATTTTGAAAGGGGCTCCATCCTGCTAACGGGAACGATAGAGCAATCCTAATCGGCCTGGGAGGCCTCTGGAAAGTTAGTATTTTCGCTCCTGAGGGGGAAACCGGGTGATCACCACGGGGCGATAGCTGATCTGAGGGGATCCCTCCCGAAAAGCGGCCAAGGTGTGTTGTAAAAACCGTTGATCGTCCCGTTGGGGGTAATCTTCCCGCGCGTGGGAGCCACGGCTTTCCCGCCGTTCCAGGGCGCTGGCGAGGATCAAAGCCCCCACCGTCATGAGGTTGTCCAGCTCCAGCGCTTCGATCAGCTCGGTGTTCCACACCTTGCCCCGATCGTCCAAATGCAAATCCCGCTCGTAACGCTGGCGGATCTGTTGCCATGTTTGGATCCCTTCTTGGAGAACCGATTCGGTGCGGTAGACGCCGCAATGCTCGGTCATGCAATCTTGAAATTGCCGCCGCACCTGATCAATGCGGCTCTTCCCTGATCGTTCCAGGAGCCCGGCAATCCGGCTGGCGGCCTGTTTGAGTAGGGATCCCTCGTCCACTTTCGGCAAGGCTCGACCTCTGACGGCCTCTACCAGGGCTGCCCCTGTGCGCCGCCCGAAAACAATGCACTCCAGGAGAGAGTTGCTGCCCAGCCGGTTGGCCCCATGCACCGAAACACAGGCCGTTTCACCGGCAGCGAACAGCCCTTCCACACGGGTTTGGACATCCCGCAACACCTGCCCATCCACCGTCACCGGGATCCCACCCATGCAGTAGTGCACCGTCGGTCGCACCGGAATGGGATCGACAACCGCATCGATGCCCAAGTGGCGATGGGCCTCCTCCCAACAGAAGGGCAGCCGAGTGTGGATCTTTTCTGCCCCCAGATGCCGCAGATCCAAGTAGACAAAATCTTTGCCGTCAATACCGCGCCCGGCCCGCACCTCCGTGACAATTGCCCGCGACGTGATATCCCGTGGGGCCAATTCCATCTGGCTGGGGGCATAGGCGGCCATGAAGCGCTCCCCCTTCCCATTGATCAGATAGGCCCCCTC
>NZ_JANSHW010000389.1:0-6646 GCF_047461815.1 Synechococcus sp. R6-10 | reverse complement strand
CCAACACCCGCGTCTGGGGGGGAATGGCCGTGGTGAGGTGGGGATCCCGGGGGCCGGCAATCAGCTCCTCCAAGGCCAGGCGGATGGCTTCTTGAGTGTCAAAGGCGCGAACCGTGCGCTCTTGCTGCACATAGTAAATGGAGTTGTCGGCACTGGTCAGCCAATACAGGGAAAGGGTTTGCCGGGGCCCGATGCTGTACCACCAAGCTCCCCCCATCACCCCTAACCCCAGCAAAAAGCCGAGGATCCCCAGTTGTAGGGCCCGGCCCCGACGCGGGCGGGAACGCCGTCCTCCCAACCTGACGGAGCTGAGCTGTGCGGTACGGCCTCCGTAGTGGCTCATCGCTGGCGATCCCCCTCTCTAACCTAGCTCTAGGGTAGCGAAGAAAAGCCCTCCCTGCCGGGGATCCCCCATAGGCTGGACAGGCAAAAGTGCGGCAGCAACTGGGATCCCTTTATTTGTATGATGATAATGATTTACACCCGGCATTGCTGAGTCGATAACTGAGCACACAAGGAGCTGAGCCTCAATCATGGTTACTGCCACCGCTACTGCCACCAATGTTGGCTACATCACTCAGGTCATCGGGCCTGTGATCGACGCCGAATTTCCCAGCGGCAAGCTGCCCGAAATCTACAATGCCCTCAAGGTGGAGGGCACAACCGAAAGCGGCCTGAAGGTTAACGTCACCTTTGAGGTGCAGCAGCTTTTGGGGGATAACCGCGTGCGTGCGGTGGCCATGTCCTCGACCGACGGCCTGGTGCGGGGCATGCCGGTGGTGGATACGGGCGCTCCGATTACTGTGCCGGTCGGGCAGCCCACCCTGGGGCGCATTTTCAATGTGCTGGGAGAGCCGGTTGACCAAGGAGAGCCCGTTCAAGCCCAAGAATTTGCCCCCATCCACCGCAGTGCGCCTCCACTTGTCGATTTGACGATTAAGCCAGAGCCCTTTGAAACCGGCATCAAGGTGATTGACCTGCTGGCCCCCTTCAAAAAGGGGGGCAAGGTGGGCCTGTTTGGCGGTGCCGGCGTCGGCAAGACAGTGCTCATCCAGGAGCTGATCCACAACATCGCTGAGGAGCACTCTGGCCTGTCGGTGTTTGCGGGCGTGGGAGAGCGCACCCGCGAGGGCAATGACCTCTACAACGAGATGAAAGAATCCGGCGTGCTGGATAAGGTGGCGCTGGTCTATGGCCAGATGAACGAGCCACCGGGTGCCCGCATGCGGGTTGGCCTGACTGCCCTGACCATGGCAGAGTACTTCCGCGACGTTAACAAGCAGGACGTGCTGCTGTTCATCGACAATATCTTCCGCTTTGTGCAGGCCGGGTCGGAAGTGTCGGCGCTGTTGGGCCGCATGCCCTCGGCGGTGGGTTACCAGCCCACCTTGGCTACCGAAATGGGCAACCTGCAAGAGCGCATCACCTCTACCAAGCAGGGATCCATCACCTCGGTGCAGGCGGTGTATGTGCCTGCTGACGACTTGACGGATCCGGCCCCAGCAACCACCTTTGCCCACCTCGACTCGACGGTGGTATTGTCCCGCAGCTTGGCAGCCAAGGGTATCTATCCGGCGGTGGATCCCCTGGATTCCTCTTCCACCATCCTGCAGGCGGACATTGTGGGCGAAGAGCACTACAACACCGCCCGGGCAGTGAAGCAAACGCTGCAGCGCTACAAAGAGCTGCAAGATATCATCGCCATCCTGGGGCTGGACGAGCTGTCGGAAGAGGACAAGCTGGTGGTGGCCCGCGCCCGCCGCATCGAGCGTTTCCTGTCCCAGCCGTTCTTCGTGGCGGAGGTATTCACTGGCTCCCCCGGCAAGTATGTGAAATTGGCAGACACCATCAAGGGCTTCCAGCGCATTTTGTCGGGGGAATTGGACAATCTGCCGGAGCAAGCCTTCTACTTGGTGGGCACCATCGAAGAGGCCATCGAGAAAGCGGAGAAGCTCAAGTCCAAGTGATCCCTCACCCCCAGCCCCTTTCCCACAGGAGGAGAGGGGAGTTGCCGATAGCGCGGCGACTGGGCTCCCCAGGGTTGAAGGGGGGAACGCCCTGGTGGCATTGCTGACTGAAAGCGCTCCCCAGACCCGGCAGGGCTCCTTCTTTTCGGGGGAGCCTTGGTTTTATCTACAGGTGGGACGGCTGCTAGGGATCCCCGGCGACAGGCCCGAAGCGATAGCCCTTGCCGTAGACGGCGTGGATCAATTCTGCTGCCCCGGGCAACCTGAGGCGTCGCCGCAGCAGGCGCACCTGGGCTGCCAAGACGTTGCTGCTGGGGGGATCCTCTCCGGCCCACACCTGCTCGTAGATCTGGTCGTGGGTGAGCAACTGGCCGGGGTGGGTCATGAAGTACTCCAGCAGGCGAAACTCTTTTTGGGAGAGGTGGATCATCCGCCCCTGCCGGTAGGCCACCTGGTTCTCCCGATCCAGCTCCAAATCCCCTATCTGTAGGCGAGGGATCCCTTCTCCAGTACCTGTGGTTCGCCGCAAGAGGGCCCGCACCCGCGCCAGCAGTTCCCGCAGCTCGAACGGCTTCACCAAGTAATCATCTGCCCCGGCATCCAGCCCTTCCACCCGGTCGTCTAGGGTATCTTTGGCCGTCAGAAACAGGATAGGGGTGGTGCAATCCACCTGCCGTACCCGCTGGCAGAGGGAAAGCCCAGAGAGCTCCGGCAACATCCAATCCAAGACCAGCAGATCGTAGGGCAGAGCGGGGGACTTTTGCAGCAGCTCCCAGGCCCGCCCTCCTGTGTAGGCGACGTCCACCGTGTAGCCCTCTCGCCTCAATTGCTGGGCCAGAGAATCGGCCAACTCCACTTCATCGTCCACCAACAAAATCCGTGCCATAGGACTCCGTCCCGCTAACGCGAACACCTCAGGACTCGGTCTCGCTGTTGTCTTGGAAACAATGTGGAGCGCTGACGTACTCAGAAAAGGACTCCGTCCCGCCAGAACTGGAGAGCGGCTCAAGCTGCAAGGATAGATCGTAAAGGCGGCGCCGCGTCCAGATGGGGGATCCCTGCAGACGCTGGGCCAACCGGCGGCTGGCTGCAGACCGGGACAGGCCTTCGGCCAGCAATCGGGCCATTTCTTGACGAATTTCCGCTTCCGATTCACTGTCTCCCCGCCCATTCAAGGACTCCGTCCCGCCTCTGGCAGGGTTAGGGCTGGGAACGGCACCCACATATCCCTCAAGCAAGAGGGTGAACTCCCCCCGCGGCGGCTGGGCGGCGCAGTGCTCCAGAGCTGCTGCCAGGGATCCCCGCCAGAAGGACTCATACAGCTTGGTCAGCTCCCGCGCCAGCACGATCTGCCGCTCTGGGCCGCAGTGATCCAGCAGATCCTGCAGAGTTTGGCGCAGGCGATGGGGGGCTTCATAGAGAACGACGGTGCGCTCTTCTTGGGCCAACTGTTGCAGGCGGGCCTGTCGCTGACTGGGTTTAAGCGGCAAAAATCCCTCGAACACGAATCGTCCTGTAGGCAGGCCCGAAGCGGTCAAGGCGGCAACAGCAGCTACCGGCCCCGGCACAGGGATCACCGGGATCCCGGCCTGAATGCAGGCACGCACCAGCTCTTCTCCCGGATCGGAAATGGCGGGGGTGCCGGCATCGCTGATCAGGGCCACCGACTGGCCCGCCGACAGATACTTCAGGAGTTGCGGGATCCGTTGGGCAGCGTTGTGCTCGTGATAGCTGATGAGGCGGGCGGAGATTTGAAAATGTTTAAGAAGCTGGCCGGAGTGGCGAGTATCTTCTGCCGCCACCCAGTCCACTTCCCGCAAAACCCGCAGCGCCCGCAGGGTGATGTCTTCTCGGTTGCCGATGGGGGTAGCCACCAAATAAAGGCTGGCGGTGGGGTGTTCCATCCCGAGCTCCAAGGCTGAGCTGCCGATAACCAGACAATAGCCAATTAGAGCAATTAGAGATCGCCTCGGATCCCCAGATTAACCTCTCTTGGCCGGTGCCCCGATACCCAGGCATCTGCCTTTCGCGGTAGCGGGACGGAGTCCTTTCGCGGTAGCGGGACGGAGTCCTATGGCAGGATCGAGAAGTGCTGCGGAGAGGGATCCCGGTGCGCTTGACAACGCGGGCCACCTATAGCATCAAAGCTTTGTTGGATCTGGCGATGCTCGGCTCCGGGCAAATGGCTTCGGTGCGGGCCATTGCTCAGCGACAGGGGATCCCAGCTCCCTACCTGGAAAAGTTGCTGATTGAGTTGCGCCAGGCCGGCTTGGTTTGTTCCCAACGGGGGGCCCAGGGGGGCTACCGGTTGGCACGGGCGCCGCGGCGGATCCCGATCAGCGCCATTTTGGCGGCGGTGGGAGAATCCCTGCATCCTCTTGTGGAGAGTTCTGACGCCACAGCCGTGTATTCGGCGGAGCGGCTGGACTGGGTGACGGAAGCCCTGTGGAAGCGGATCGCTCGGCAAGTGCAGCAGGTGCTGGAGGAAACCACCTTGGAAGATCTGTATTTTGATGTTCGGAGCTGGCAAGCGGCTCAGGATCAGGAGAGTGGATTTGTGGTTTGATCGCGTTAGCGGGACGGAGTCCTTTCGCGTTAGTGGGACGGAGCCCTTTCCCGGCGGCTGGCTGTTTTTTCCGGCCCAACCGACTGCCGGGCTGGTGCTGGCGGCAGCTTTGGCTTTGGATTATCTGCTGGCGGATCCCTGGGGTTGGCCTCATCCAGTGCGGGTGATGGGGGCTGTTATTGCCTGGGGGCAAGGCTATATCCTCAAGCACTGCTCAACTCCGCGAGCACAACAGTGGGGCGGGGCAGTTCTCACCCTAACTTTGGTGGGGGGATCCTACGGCGTGGGCTGGGGACTGGTCGCCATCGGCAATACCATCCACCCCTGGGCAGGGATCCTCGTGCAGGTGATCCTGATGGCCAGCTGTCTGGGAGGGCGCAGCCTGCGCTTTGCCGCCTTGGAGGTGTTGGATCCCTTGGAAAAAGAGGATCTGCCGGAGGCCCGTCAACGTCTCAGCCGCTACGTGGGGCGGGATACAGAGCACCTGACGGCATCGGAGATTTTGCGGGCGCTGATTGAGACGGTGGCCGAAAATACTCCCGACGGAGCAACTGCCCCTCTGTTCTACGCCTTCTTGGGAGGGGCGCCCTTGGCCCTAGCCTACAAGGCCAGCAGCACGCTGGATTCGATGGTGGGCTACCGCCACCCCCCTTTCACCCATTTGGGCACAGTGCCGGCCCGCTGTGAGGATGGGCTGACTTGGCTGCCCTGCCGCCTGACGGTGCTCACGCTGGCGCTGCTCAGCCGGGATCCCTGGGGGTTTTGGCAGCGGTGTCGTCAGGATGCGCAGGCGGATCCCAGCCCCAATTCCGGGTGGAGCGAGGCGGCTTTTGCCTGGCGGCTGCAGATCCAACTGGGGGGAACCAATTTCTATCAGGGGATCCCGAAGGTGAAACCCAAATTGGGGATCCCAGCTCGCCCCTTGACCCCGCAAGTGGTGCGGGAAAGCTTGGGACTGCTGCGACAGGTTGTATGGATTTGGGGGAGTTTGATGGTGGGAGCAACTCTCCTGTTGACCGTTCTGCAACTCATGGTCGTTTATTTCACCCCCTAGGATGAACTAAACAACCGGTTGCTTCCTGCTTCTACGACCCTTACCTAGCTGAGCTTTTGACTCAACCCCGGCAGAGGAATCTCCACAGGCGCAACTTCCCCCAGAACTTGAGGTAGAGTTAGCAAAGCTAACTAGATCGGCGGCAACAAAAACCGTAGCTGCTGTCAACCTGCCGTGAACCTAGAACCGCTGAAATAAACGATGATAAAAACAGCAGCTGCTACAGATATCAAGCACAGGGCGGTGGGGCATCCCGTCCTTTTCGCGTCAGCGGGACGGAGTCCTTGAAGCTCGCACTCTCTCGCTTTAGCGGCGCGGAGCGCTTTGCGTCAGCATGAGTGCG
The DNA here is from genome assembly GCF_047461815.1 of Synechococcus sp. R6-10. NCBI lineage: Bacteria > Bacillati > Cyanobacteriota > Cyanophyceae > Synechococcales > Synechococcaceae > Synechococcus > Synechococcus sp. R6-10. The sequence goes on along the minus strand of NZ_JANSHW010000389.1, from coordinate 716 downwards.
GGAGTTATGTCACTTGGGCAACCGTTTATCGCTGGCTGAGCCGAGCAGACCTCACGACAACAAAAGTCAAGACCCGCAGGCGAAAGACAGACTTGGCTGCCCTGCAGCAAGACGTAGACCAGTGCCCAGAAGCTCGACTAAAGGATGGAGCCCAGCGCCAGAGCAATACCCATTAACTGCAGCATTGACAATATCCGACAATATCCAAACAACAAAAAGGCCCCCTTTCGAGGGCTTTTTTGAGGATACTGTTGCGCCGTTTTACCGTGGTTTTCGACCTGGAAAATCCAGTATAGGATACCGGGGATGATTGTCGATAGTTTCCAAATCAAGTTTGGCCTACTGCTCTCACATCCACTTCCCATCCTAATTGTCGAAGGGTATAGATCGCAAAAACATAATGGCAGTCACCAACGCCGCAGAATCCTCTCCCAATCATACCCCATTTTTGGGGTGTGCCCGTCAAGTGCTCACCAAGGGCTAGGATAAAAGACAGCTTGACGGGTTGCTGGCCATGCTTGGTTCCTGGTTAGACAACATCTACGGCGCTTGGTTTCTGCCGGAGCGCACCTTTCGGGCGTTGCGGGAACAGCCTGTTCTCTGGCAAGCCTTTGGGGTGGTGGGGCTGCTCAACGTCCTGGATGCGATTCGCCGCTCTGGGGTAAGCCTGCCGAGCATGGTGCTGGCGGTGCTGATGGGATCCCTGGGCTGGGTGG
>NZ_JANSHW010000388.1:0-1053 GCF_047461815.1 Synechococcus sp. R6-10 | reverse complement strand
CCTAGAGGAGTAGCCCCCCTCCCGGCCCCTTTCCCAGAGGGAAAATTGGGGATCCAGGTAATGGGTGGTTTGACTGCGACTTGGGCAGATTCTGCGTTTTTGAGGGAGCGATTGCTTGCCAGTTTGGCAGCTCAGGCAGTGGGGTGACCAGGTTCTTTTCAGATTCTGATGGGAAGGTCAGAGGAAGCTTGTCCTCTCTGTTCCAGCAACAGGGCTACGGCGAAGGCAGCAATGGCCTCTCCCTGGCCGACGGGGCCCAGCTTTTCGTTAGTAGTAGCCTTGACCCCCACTTGCTTGGGGGAGATCTGCATCGCCTCTGCCAGGCGGGCCTGCATGGCGGGGATGTGAGGTTTGAGCTTGGGCTGCTCCGCCACCACCACACTGTCTACATTGGCAACGCACCAGCCCTCTTGGCCCACCAGCTGCACCACTTGCTGTAGTAAAAGGATGCTATCGGCCCCTTTCCAGCGTTCTTCTTCCGGGGGAAAGTAAAAGCCAATATCCCGCAGGGCTGCTGCCCCCAGGAGAGCATCCATGATGGCGTGGGTAAGCACATCGGCGTCGCTATGGCCCAATAGCCCCTTTTCGTAGGGGATCCGGATCCCGCCCAGGATCAGGGGGCGCCCCTCGACGAGGCGGTGGATGTCGTAGCCCTGGCCAATGCGCACTTTTCCGGCTCCCTTGGGAAAACCATCGAGACCCTTGTCGACCATCGCCCCCTCCGAGGAGCTAGGGGGATGGGAGTCGAGTAACCGACAAGCAGCTTTTGAGAACGCCTCTTTCTATTCTGCCGGCTCCAGAGGGGAATAGCAGATGGGACAAGACGAACCACTGTAGCAGTCGAAGCAGATGAGGTGAGACTTCCCGTGGGGATTGGCGCAGCGCTTGGCCCACTGATAATCGCTGTAGCTAAGAACTGATAATCGCTGTAGCTAAGATAAGATCTTTTCCGCAAACGTCACATCTGGCCATCCCGCTTTCTTCTGATACATTCACGCTGAACTCTCCTGAACATGGTTCAGGAAAGAAGCGATCGCATCCTGCCTATCTCTG
>NZ_JANSHW010000387.1:0-5753 GCF_047461815.1 Synechococcus sp. R6-10 | reverse complement strand
AGGCTAATGGGTGGTGTGCTGAGCAAGCCTTGGGTCAAGAGCAAAGCTAAAGCTATAGCCTGTTTTTGCAACGGTAAATGTCTGCCGCCGAGCATTCTGAATTGACAGCAACGGAACCGTCACAATGTCCTCCGATCTGAGACCTCCCTTTCGACCTGTACGGCCCCCCAGACCCAGCTCAACCGGCGAGGCCAAGGGCTCCCTGTCGTCGGCAAAAGCTCAGGATCCTGGTGCTGCTCGCGACAGCGGGACGGAGTCCTTGCAGCCTGTTGTCAGTACCACTGCTAGCTTGGAAGAAAAGAAAGAGCGAGTCTGTTTGGAACCCATCCCCCCGCCTGGGGAGAAGATGCAATACCGAGCCATCGGCCTCATCGAAGGGCAATACATCCCCTCCCCAGAGCACTTTACCCGCGGGATTTTGCGCACCTCGGATGGCTTGGATCTGAATGCCGTATTGCTGGGCCGGGTGATGAGCCTGGTACGCAAGCATCTACGGCCGGAACGCAACTATCTGTGGGTGGTTTATCCTCGCACCCGCGACAAAACCGAAGATCTGCACGTGCAGTTGCTGGGGGTGTGGGCCCCAGAAGAAATGGGGCGAACTCTCCCCGAGGGATCCCGTCCGACGGTGGTGCCGGATTGGTTTTCCATCCGGGGCGAGGTCGTTTTTCAATCCCAGGAGAAAGGGTTCATCATTGTCAAGATCCGTCAATCGGGCAAAAAAGCTTCCGCCAACTCTCCCTCTCAGCGAGTCCAGAAGGATGGAGCCGCAGCCTCCAAGCCCCAAGCCTTTAAATTGCGCCTGATCGGATCCCTGCCGGGCAAAGGGGTAGGCAATTTCTGGGATCTGCAGGTGCGCCGCCGCGGATCCCTGCTCTATGTGGAGGCGGGCACTCCCATCGGCCCAGTACTCAAAACGCCGCCGCGCCCACGCCTGAAGCGTTCAACCCCCCAACCCAAAGCCAGGAAGAGTTCCACCCCCTCGACACGTGGGGAAGCGTCTATTCAAGAGCCGTTTTATCCTCTGCGAGATCCCACAAAAGTACCCAAGCCGGTTAAGAGAAAACGCCCATAAACTGGGCTAGTAGATCCTGCTTTAATGGAGCTTTTCATGTTGACCTTCTTGTTGTGAACCATTCTTTTACCCTGGTTAGGCCGTGGCAGAACCAACTCCTCCCAACAAACCTCCCAACAAAGATGAATTCATTTCGCCTCGCTATCCCTACTGGGGCGAAGTGAAGCCGCAGAACCTAGTTTTTGATGCCAACCTGCAGGAATTTAGCAATAAAGTGTCCTTGATTTGTAGCTTGGAAACCGGGGGCAAAATTACCCCGGAAGAAGCCTACCGGCAAATCAAGGAGCTGTGGAAACAACTCAAGCAGACCAAAAAAGCCATCTTGGACGATCCCCAGTGGAAGGAGTCTCCCCCCGACTTGCCGGAAGAGTAGCCGGCTGGATCCTGGCTAACCGCAAACGGTGTACACTGGGCGCGGATGCCGGGCTTGGTCAGGGAAGATGAGGACTTTTCCTTCGCCGGAGGCGCTGCGTCGGCTGCCAGCGGGGGCTGCCGATGGGGCCATCATTCTGGGCACGTTGGTTCTCCTGGCCTTGGTGGCGCAGGTGGGGGTAGGGGCTTTTGAGCGGTTTCAGCCCCCGGCAGTGGTGCCCCGGATCGACTTGGATCCGCGCAACCTGCCCTACTATGCGGCCCGCTCCACCTTGCGCATGTTCATTGCCTTGGCCTTTTCCACCCTTTTTACCTTGGTCTATGGCTACATTGCTGCCAAAAGCCGCTGGGCCGAGCGCATTTTGATCCCTCTGTTGGATGTCTTGCAATCGGTGCCGGTGTTGGGGTTTCTCTCCATTACCGTCACCGGCTTTATTGCCCTTTTTCCCGGCAGCTTGCTGGGGTTGGAGGCGGCTTCTATCTTTGCCATCTTCACCAGCCAAGTCTGGAACATGACCTTTTCCTTCTACCAATCCCTGCGCACGCTGCCTCAAGAGTTGGTGGAAGCGGCTACCTTGTATCGCCTGTCGGGGTGGCAGCGCTTTACCCAGTTGGAAGTGCCGGCGGCAATGGTGGGCCTCATCTGGAACGCCATGATGAGCTTTGGCGGAGGGTGGTTCTTTGTGGCAGCCAGCGAAGCCATCAGCGTGCTCAACCAGGAATACACGCTGCCGGGCCTGGGATCCTATGTGGAAGCGGCCGTACAGGCGGAGGATCTGCCCAAGCTGGGCTGGGCGCTCCTGACCATGGCCGGGGTGATCCTGCTGGTGGATCAGCTCTTCTGGCGACCTTTGGTGGCTTGGTCGGATAAGTTTCGCCTGGAACAGAGCAGCGGGGCTGCTGCCCCCGAATCCTGGCTGTACGATCTGCTGACCACGGCGCGGATCCCGCGGCTGATCGGCAGTTGGCTGTCCCCCTTGGCAGAGTTGGTGGATCGGCTGTTGTCCTATCTGACTCGCCCGCACTGGGTGGATCCCCTCAGTCCTGAGGCCGAGCGACGCCGCGAGCGGCTGCTAACCCAGCTTTCCCGGGCAGCTATTGGCGGCATTGGGATTTGGATTGTTTATTTTGTGGCTACCACTGTGGGCTTTGGAGAGGTGATGCTGACCTTCGGGCTAGGGATCCTCACCCTGCTGCGGGTTAGCGTGTTGCTGGTGTTCGCCACGGTGATCTGGACTCCCATTGGGGTGGCCATTGGCTTTAATCCAAAACTGGCGAAACTGCTGCAGCCGGTGGTGCAATTCCTGGCAGCTTTCCCGGCCAATTTCCTCTTTCCTTTTGCCACGTTGTTTTTTATCCGCGCCCAGATCAGCATTGAGTGGGGCAGCATTTTGCTCATGTCGTTGGGGGCACAGTGGTACATCCTTTTCAACTCCATTGCCGGTGCCCAAAGCATCCCCACGGACTTGCGAGAAATGGCCGTGGATGTGGGCCTGCGGGGATGGCAGCGCTGGCGAAAGCTGATCATTCCAGGGATCTTTTCCGCCTGGGTCACCGGGGGAGTCACGGCCAGCGGCGGCGCTTGGAACGCCAGCATTGTCTCGGAGATTGTGGCCTGGGGATCCACCACCCTGACGGCTACGGGGTTGGGCACCTACATTGCTGAGGCAACGGCGGTGGGAGACTGGCCCCGCATTACCTTGGGCATTGGCATGATGAGCTTGTTTGTGGTGGGCATTAACCGTCTGTTCTGGCGACGGCTGTATCAGTTGGCGGAAGAAAAGTATCACCTTTAGTCTTTTCAATTTCTGAGGCAATATGAGCTCTGCAGCTTCCCCCGTTTTGATCGAGGTCGAGAAAGTCTACAAGCGCTTTCCTTTGCCAGAGGGCAAGGGGGAGTTTACCGTTTTAAGCCAGATTGACCTGCAGGTGCGGGCTGGGGAAGTCTTGGCTCTGCTGGGCCGTAGCGGCAGCGGCAAAAGCACCCTTCTGCGCATCATGGCGGGCCTGATCCCCCCCAGTCAAGGGCGGGTGCTGAGCAACGGCCAGCCTCTACGCGGGCCTAACCCCGATGTGGCGATGGTGTTTCAGAGCTTTGCTCTCCTACCCTGGCTGACCGTGCAAGAAAATGTGGAGCTGGGGCTGCAAGCCCGAGGGATCCCCCGCGAGATCCGCCGGCAAAAGGCCCTGAAGGCCATTGACTTGGTGGGCTTGGATGGGTTTGAGAACGCTTACCCCAAGGAGCTTTCGGGGGGGATGAAGCAGCGGGTGGGCTTTGCCCGCGCCTTTGTCCTAGAGCCCAAGGTGCTGTTTATGGATGAGCCTTTTAGCGCTTTGGACGTGCTGACGGCGGAAAACCTGCGGGGGGAAATTGATGAGCTGTGGAATGCGCAAGCCTTCCCTTCCCAAAGCATTCTCATCGTCACCCACAACATCGAAGAGGCGGTGTTTTTAGCGGATCGGGTGGTGATTCTGGGATCCAACCCAGGGCGGATCCGGGGGGAGGTGAGAATTGACCTGCCGCGGCCTCACGAGCGCACGGATCCCCGCTTTAAGTCCTTGGTGGACTACATCTACGAGATCATGACCAACCCCGAAATTGCTGTTACCGGAGAGGTGGCTCTGCCTGCGCTGGCTGGTGATAAGGCCACTTCCCCCTATGCCCTGCCTCTGCCCCATGCGCGGGTGGGCGGGATCAGCGGTCTGCTGGAGTTGATCGTGGAGTGGCCGCAAGGGCGGGCGGAGATTGCCGATTTGGCCGAGCGGCTGCAACTGGCCGTGGACGATCTGCTGCCGATTTTGGATGCGGCGGTGCTGTTGGGCTTTGCCGAGGTGGCCAGCGGGGTGGTGCAACTGACCGAAATTGGCCAGGACTTTGCCAACACCACCATCCTGCGCAGCAAGGATCTCTTCCGACAACAGCTATTGGCACGGGTTCCCGTGTTCCGCAGCATCTTGCAGACTCTGGAAGAAAAAGGCAGCCGCTCCATGCGAGCGGACTTCTTCTTGGATCTTTGGGACGAACACTTCCCCCACGCTGAAGCCGAACGGCAGTTTGCCACCGCCATTGACTGGGGACGCTATGCAGAGCTGTTTGAGTACGACGCCTCGGAAGAACGTCTCTATCTGCCCGAGCCAAGCGAGAGCTCCACTGCTCAAAAGCCTGTCGGTCTCAACTCTCGTTCCGACTGAAGCGCATCTGGCTCTGCCTTTTTCAAAGCTGCATCGTAGAGCGGAGGTATGGCGCCAATTCCAGAAAGTCCCAAAATCTACCACATTACCCATGTAGACAACTTGCAAGGGATTTTGACATACCCCCCCGCTTTTAGGCAGGGGATTCTTGTTACTGGTTCTGCGACAGCACTTGAAATCATGGCCTGGGAACTTCAAGGCCTATGCCGCAGCCTGCCGGCGGGGGGAAGTCCAACCGGGCAAAATGTTCGTTTTCGAGACCGGAAACCTGACCAATCCGCGCTACATCATCAATTTCCCCACAAAACGCCACTGGCGGGGGAAGTCGCGGATCGAGGATATAGAAGCTGGGCTGAAGTCCCTTGCCGAGGAGATCAGGCATCTTGGTCTGCGCTCAGTCGCTTTGCCACCCCTAGGCTGCGGCCTCGGGGGTCTTCATTGGCCCGATGTGCGCTCCCGCATCGAGCAGGCGCTAGCAGAACTTCCCGACGTCCACATCCTTGTCTTTGAGCCCACCGGGCCTCAGCCTTTGCCGAAGAGCATGCGCCGCGGCCAGATCCCTTCCTTGACGCCGGGAAGAGCGGTGCTGGTGGGCCTTATGGAGCGCTATGTAAACGGTCTACTTGTTCCGTTTGTCTCTTTGCTTGAGCTGCACAAGCTGATGTACTTCCTGCAGGAAGCCGGGGAGCCGCTTCGCCTGCGATTTACAAAGGGCGTTCATGGACCCTACGCTGAGAACCTGCGGCATGTTCTCAAAGAAATCGAGGGATATTACATCTCTGGGTACGGCTCGGGCGGTGATCGACCAGACAAGAAGCTGGAACTGGTGCCCGGTGCTGTCGAGGAAGCCCATAGATATCTCGCTGGACAGCCAGAGACGAGAGAACGCTTTGAGCGTGTCAGCGACCTCGTGGAGGGCTTTGAGTCGCCCTATGGTCTAGAATTGCTGGCTACTGTCCACTGGATCGTGACTCGTGGGCACCCTTCTACGACGGCAGAGTTGGTGGAAAGCTTCTACGCCTGGGGAGATAGAAAACAACAATTCAGCTAGAAATCGCAGGAGCCCCGCACTGTACCCGTAGGGTCAGTGTCGGGAGGAATGCGGAAGTTATGA